>SCKS01000004.1:3970-32952 GCA_004124465.1 Fidelibacterota bacterium | reverse complement strand
ACATGAGCCACCTTTTGTTTGCATCGAAAGTAAGATTGGAAATCTGGCGTCCATCATCGAAACGTGTTATCTGCTCTGACTCCTCCGAATTCAAGTTAATCAGAAAAACATTCTGTGTCCCGTCCCGGGTAGCCAGGTAAGCCAACAACGAATCACCGGGAATAATAACAGGTGAAAAGGCCCTAGCACCTTGCGTCAGTCGCTCTTCTTCCTCATCTTCAAATGAATAAACGTAAAGGTCGAACCATTTCGAACCGTTCCTATCCGGTTTCGATTTTTTGGTGTAATAGATCTTTTCTCCTGATGAAGACCAAGTTGGAGTGGAAAAAACATCCTTTGCAATAACATCATTCGTGCTGTCGGTGAAAGTGAAAATGCGCAGATTGGTCTGACCGAGAAAATCGTTTCCCACATTGGACAGGAATGCAAACCTTTGTCCATCCGGAGCCCATTTAGGATGGAAATTGGCAGTCCCTTTCTGCCATATGATCTTACCTTTTACTTCTTTGTTTTTGACTGACTCAGTGAGCAATTCGTACCGTTCCATCAATGTTGATTGAAAATCTGAAAACACTTTTTCCGCCGGAAAGCCTGACGCTCCCTCAATTGCTGATTGGATTGATCCGCCTGACTTACGGGAGAGATTCCTAGCAATGGCTGGAAGCACTTCTTGACCGTATTTGTAAGCAAGGTACCGGGAAAAGGCAAATCCTGAATTATAAGTGGATTCATTCCCAATACCCGGCTTACCGAACGTATTCATCTCCGTGAGTGAAAGAAAATTGTTGTTTAGCGCCCTGTCCCGCAGAATCATATCTCGGTGTGTGTCCCAAAAGTCGTAAGTGGCACCTTCGTACATGAACTGTGCCACCCCTTCTGCAAACCACGGTGGAACGGTAGTACCGGGCACAGGATACGAGACAAGCGTATTGGGATAGCCATACAGTACATCCTCCCGTTTTTCCGGTTCATACCTGATCCACTGAAAATAACCGCCAGGTACACTCCTTCCAAACTTCATGGCCGCCTGCATTGAAACAATGTGTGTGAATTCATGGGTAATCACATTCTGGAGCCAACGGTGACTTCCACGCAACTCCATGTCAAGAGGAGAGGCCCAGATCTCTATCTTATTGTCAAAATAGTAAGCGGCACCATTGGAATAGTCATCAGTGTCCATAAAAATGATATGCGTTTTCTCCATTGGTTCATACTGGTATAGTCCTGTTACATGCGGATAGATTTTCTCAGCCGCAGTAGCCCCTTCTTTGGCTGTTCTCTCAGTCCCGTTATGAAAGTGAACAGTAAAATGGTCCGTCTCGAACGTCTTCCAAACCAGTTCTGGATGATTGAATGCTACCTGCCCGAATACTGTTCGAATAAGAAATACTGCTATGAGGAAAGATCGTTTCACGCTTTCAAATGGAAACTTTGGCCTGTTTTCCTTTGTCAGTTGATGACAGCGATCTTGAGAATCTTGGATGCCGATTCCCCGGCTGAGGAAGCTTCCACATTGGCAAAGTAAACACCGCTTTCCACCTGACTTACATCCCAGACAACTTCATTCACCTCATTTGGAAGAACAGTAGCAATCTCGAAACGTTCCACAAAAAAACCTGCCAGATCGTATATGCTGATTATGATGTTATCGGCTTCACCAACGGTCACCCTAAGTGTAGCGGAACCATTTTCAGCAGGGTTTGGGTAACAGTATGTTTTCTTTTTGTCAAGAATACCGCTGTTAGCTGAAACAGGTGACCCCGACAGAGAACCTGAAAAAATTCGGCCGTTGAGCATGCCGCCGTGCTCGGACGGCCATGAGTTGCCCTCATCTTCCGTTGCTTCATCAAACAGCCACATTTCTGAAGAGGTAACGACAGCATTTCTCCCCTGATAGTTTGTAAGCATCTTCAGCTCACTTGTTGCATCTCCGGCCAGGTGAAAATTTATCCTACCGGTCCAGTCAATAATCAAAACATCCCCTTGAGAGGTTTTTGTCACAATCTCAGGATGATCATCTCCCGTGATCTGCCCGGCCAGAACAGAACCTGTTGCCTCCAAATCCAACGGGAAACCGCTCAAAAGAGTGAGATTTTGGTTCAAGGCGTAGATCACCCCTTCCTTATCAGTGGCAATGATCTCCAACTCTGCGTCAACGTCCAAATCGATCACACCAAGAGAAACAAAACTGACCTCTTCAAAGCCTGTGTATGTACCACCATCGGCCATGCTGACCAATCCCTCTCCATGGGTGTGTATAACGGAGCCTGAATTTACTTGGGGACCCTTTATCCACCACGAAGCAGTCAGTCCTTCATCCGTCATTTCTTCCCTCAAAGAATCGGGTGTAATAATTAAAATGTGATCGTCATAATGCAGGCCAACTTTCGAAGTGTTAGCATAACCAACAACCCTTGTCGGGAGAGCTCGTTGCAAGCTGGCTGACCATTTGGACTCAAACCCGGAAATGGCTGAAGAATAAGATATCACCTCCACAGCAAGTAAACTATCTCGTTCAGAAGTAAAAACAAGCTCTGGAGTCGGACCGCTATTGGTAATTGCCAGGCGATAGTCGCCAGCTGGACGAGGTGTAATTCCTTCAGGCTTGATCTCACCCGAATTTGACCACCACAATGAATCCGACATGCCAATAATCTCATTTACACCATCACCATCAAAATCGTAAAGAAACTCCATCTGCAAAGATGAATCTGGGAATCCGTCTGCCAGGAGAGAATTGGCCAAGGTAAATGTCATCACCTTTCCTGCCTTGGATATGTCATTGATTTCCAGGTACGAATCGGCACCGCTGTTTGATCGGGTACTGGGGTAGGTGTCCGGGCCGAAAGAAGGCGATTGATTAATGAACGCCGGGTTGGCAATGGTATACTGGCTGTTTCCATCGAACCACATATCTGACCAGAGGCCCGCTGACGGATCGGCGAACAGAAAGGCCGAGGGGTATCCCATATCCTGGGCACCATCAGCTTCTTCCAAATCGATGCCACGTCTATCACGGGCACCATTCACCGTCTGACTCGCAAATCCTCCGGTTATTCTTTCCTCGTCAATATGCCAGATAAGCAAACCTGAACCGGGCAAGCCCAGATCATAGTTGAGGACAGATGTTATCACCCCCGTTATACTATCCCGTTGGAGGTTTACCGAATCTAAGAGTACTTCAACATAGCTCATCTGAGCGATATCCATAACCGAAAGGGCCCACCTCATGGAATCGATATCAACATTCTCTCTCACCCAGTTGTTGCGGTTTTCGATGAGAAAATATTCATCGGTAGAAATGTTCACCCGGACTATTTCATCGGCAACGGAATCTCTGGCCACCAAGGTGACGTCTTGCGTGGGTGCTACGATTCGCGCTGACTCCCATCCAGCCCAGATCCTCGTCCACGGATCAGGTGGGGAAGGAACCAGACCTCTACCGTTGTTCGATCCCTGATCCATGAGAGCAAACATCCCTACGCCACTTTCCCCGGTTTCCAAGTTCCAAAGTGGCGGGAGCCCCACTGCAAAGCCGAACATAAGGGCAAATGTTCCGGTCAATCCGAACTGATAATCACACGGCTGCGAAACGCCGGAAAATATTTCGGATGAAACAGTATAAAGAAGATGATTCTGAGTCTCCGGTAAAATGATCCCGGAAGAAACGGTTGAACCATTTGCGAAAGTGATGGATCCGGTACCCAACTGTTCTTCCAGGAACTGAGAATCTATATATGTGGATGGAATATCAGTCTGGGTTGGATCTATGAACGGAAGGGCAAAGTCTTGACCAATACCAGCATGAAAGATAACAATAACATCATATTGGTCGAAATTCAGTATATCTTCAGCGTAAGCCGCCTTTAGGCTTTCTTCGAAAAAACGAGCCAGTCCTTGCTGTTGAGCCTGATCATCATCGTAAGGGTAAAAACTCGACAGTGTCTCATCAAGCTGATAGCTTGAAGATGCCTCCTCCGGCAGAATGACAGAACTGTCCAGATCGATACCGAATTTTCCTCTGGAGACGGACTGGTAGTAGTTATCAACTGCCCGGAGGTGCGCTTCAAAATAACCCTTGTTGTGCGGGGGTGGATCGATAAGATAATTACCGCACTGCTCCAATTCTGGCTCGGTGAGAAATGTACCGTTACCCGTGGAAGAAAAGTCGTCATCTAAGCTAAAGCTTACCCGTATGCCCAGAACAGAAACAGCCTCTTTCTCAAGTACCAGTTGGGCGCGGAGAGGAATGACGAACAGACAGATTAGGAGCAGTCGCCAGATCATTTGGCACAAAAAAGTCCCGCCGTCAGAAAAGGCAGGACTTTATTATGAATTTGCAGAAATCCTCAGAATTCAATATTGAGAGAGAATCGCATGGTATTGGTGAGAGGGTGCCCCGGTTCTCCAAGGGTGAAACCTGCATCAAAGCCATAGCCCGAAAACCTGAGTCCCACGCCGAACGTGGGATTATGAATCTTTCCTGTCTTATCGTAATAGTAACCAGCCCTCAAAGCAAAGTAACGAGAGTACCAATATTCAGCACCGAGGTTCAGCACCGTCTCATCCAGTTCGTTTTGAAGCGTTCTCGACTTGCCAGTACCCACCTCAAGTTCTCCAGCATCGTTATACTTCCCATAGCCAGAATCTCCCCACTCCGCCTCTGTAGGAACAAACTTGCCGGTGGCATCCTTTGTGTAGCCACCAATTTTCCCGTCCGACACACCATTCTTCCCGGGGCGGTCAATGTCGCCTCCCAGCAGCCAGTCATCCACCCAAGAAGTAAAAATGCCAAGGTAGATTGGATCGGTGTGAGCTTTCTCTATACTACCATTTGAATTGTAGCTCCCACTGGGGCCCACATACTTCCCTTTTTTGTCATACATACCCACAGCACCGTCACTGTCCCAGTCCATGTCGGGATAGGATGCCACAAGCATCTTGTCAATATCCATAACAATGTTAAGTTTATTATACTCGGTGTCCACGAGTTTGAAATTCAGGCCAAGGGTGAAATTTGTGGGCATGGGATCGGCCTGTGCTTCATCGATAAAAGCAATCTTTGGTCCAATATTGGTGACTGTCACGCCTATATCCAGTCTGTTGGAAAGAAAACCTTTCTGAAGATAGGCAAGATCGAAGGCAAAATCTGTGGTAACACCCTTCCCTTTCTCGGCACCAGCGCCAATTTCGGCCAGCTTTTGATGTAGCAATTTCACGTTGAGACCGATGGCCGCGTTCCGGGAAATGAATGCACCGTAGGAACCGGTGGCAGCGAACATGAAGCTGGTAAATGTTCCGAGATTCTCGCCTTGTTCATCAGTACGCTGCTGTTCACCGAGGTTAAGGAAAATGATGTGCCCACCCAACGTACCCAAGGTAGGTACATGATGACGAAAGGCAATAAATTCATAGTACATGTCAGATACGAGGTTAGGCAACCAATTAACATGCATTAGAGCCGCCTCAGAACCTTCCAAAAATGCCAGGCCCGCAGGGTTCCAGTAGCTGGCATAAGCATCGTTTGCAACGGCTACCTGGGCTTCCCCCATTCCACCGGCACGGGCACCGGGAGAAATAAGCAGGAACAGAGCTCCCGCTTCACTCCCTGCTCTGAGAGTTGAAGCGCTCATAAACAGAGCAGTCACCATCAGAAAAAGGGTTGTTTTCCTCAACTGTTTCATCATTTGTGCAAAAAGTGTCTTTTTAACTCAATTCTGTCCCGTCTGTTCCGAACATCCTCTTAATAGAGACAATCGTTTAATATACCTGCCTTCAATCATTTGTCAAAACTTTGTCCTCTCACAATAGAGCAAGTGACAGAGCTGGGATATATGTAATAGCAAGTACTGCCAGAAGCAGGATGATGAAGAACGGTAAAGTTGCCTTATACACTTCAGGCATGGAGCGGTTGAAACGATATGCCGACAGGAAAAGGTTCATTCCTACAGGTGGTGTAAGGTAACCGAGTTCCAGATTTGCGATGAATATTACCGCCATATGAACAGGATCTATCCCAAAGTGGGCACCCATGGGTTTAATGAGTGGCACAACAACAATGATGGCAGAAAAGATATCCATGAGACAACCGACGATAAGTAACAGTACGTTTAGTGCCAAAAGGAACACATACTTGCTCTGAATATTCTCTCTGACCCAGTCCAGAGCTAGGAGTGGTACCTGAGCATCTACCAGATAACTGGTGAACCCCATAGCCACTCCGAGAATGATCAACACACCGCCAACTAGCGTAGCGCAATCCACAATCACCTTGGGAAGATCGTTCAGTTTCACATCTCTGTAGACAAAAACCTCAACGACTAGAACATAAACAACCGTAAGCGCCGCCACTTCCACAAGCGTGGTAAATCCACCAAAGATACCAATGAGAATAAAGACGGGGATAAAAGCTTCCCATTTCGCTTTCCAAAAAGCTTGAAATGCTTCCGCCGGTCGGAACGGTCTCCTGGGAACTTTCGAAATAAGTCCCTGGCGCACGCCCCACGCTGCTACCATGGCAACCAGGAAAAAGCCCGGGACAATACCAGCCAGAAAAATCTTGTTTATGGGGACACCTGCCGTCACACCGTAGATGATGGCTGGGAGACTGGGTGGAAAAAGCAGTCCAAGAGAGCCTGATACCGTGATGAGTCCCACAGAGAATTCGCGAGGATACTTTTCGGAGATAAGCATGGGAAGCAGAAGTCCCCCCAGCGCCAGGATGGTGACGCCGGAACCACCAGTAAGTGTCGTGAAAAAACCACAGAGAAGGGTAATCATGACGGGTGTTCCGCCGGGAATCCACCCAAACCAGTGTTGGAAAACTTCCACAAGCCGTTTGGAGGCTCCACCTTCTGCAAGAATATAACCTGCCAAGGTAAAAAGAGGAATTGTGGGAAGCGTCGGTGAAACAACTATTCGATACATTTCTGCCGGCACCGCGGCAATAGGAACCCCGTCGTGCCAGAAAAAGAGAACTGCAAGACCACCCAGTCCAATAAAAATGGGAGCCCCAAAGGCAAGAGATAGAATGACTGCGATAACGCCAGCCCACAGAACTACTGGCGTTTGGAGTGTCTCCCCCAATCCGATGGCCCCAATAACGATAGGAATAGCAATGAGCAAAGCTCTAAAAACAGGTTCTTTCTTGCTCGTCCGCAACATTTCCATGGCAATGAGGAAGAAACCGAGGGGCATGATCACTTCCACAACCCAGACCGGAATACCTGGCAGGATATCTCTGGGATACTCTGATTCGGTCTTCACCAGTATGAAGCTGGCATAGGCGAGAATAAGACTTACTGTGACAGCCACACTTCTGGCAAACCAGTAACTGAATCCCTTCCTTTCATCTGTTTCTATCTCTACTGGTTTTGTGAGCGAAAGGAGCCGGCTCTCCCGGGCGGCGATAATCGCACCCAGGAAACCGATCCAGAGCGTCATGTGCTGTACAATAACGGTAGAGCCGGGAACTCCCGGAACACCCATGACACGGGTGATAGCCTCCACACATGGCAGGAAGGCCATGGCAATAAGTGCTGCCAAAGCCAGCGTGTTTTCCCACTGTTCAAACGTTCTGGCAACTACCTGTGCTGATCTTTCAGGAAGGTTCATCACTTTTCTATCAAATCCTTTTTGAGCTTAATTGCCCTGTCAAAAATTCCCTCGGGAACCAAGCTCCCTCTTATTAGGGGGTAGAAAGACACGGTCAATTCTTCCCATGCTTCGCGATCTTCAGCGGACGGCTGATGAATGGTGAGGCCGTTTTCAACCATCACCTGGAGAGCCTCGTTCATTTCAGAGACCAAAGCTCTTGCCTCCGTTTCCATCTCTTTGCTGATTCTCTCCAAAATGGCGTGATATTCAATAGGAAGTTTACTCCATGTTCTTTCACTGATGATCAAACCACCGATGATTGGGCCCCATTTTAGGTCCAGCATATTCGGTGTGGAAGTAAACCACTGGAAAGAAAGAGCCACCAAGGGCGTGGTGGAAAATGCATCAATAACGCCCGTCTGTAGAGAAATGAGAACATCCACCGATGCCAGAGGAACGGGCTGAAATCCCCCTTTGCGCCACAGCTTTTCGCTGGCATAATCGCCGGCCCAGCTAAAATGCCGCATGCGTCTCAGTTCAGCCGGACGATACATGGGCTTCCGTGTGAACCAGTAGGCCCACCCCACATCAGCCCACGCCAAAAGTCTGAATTCACCGTCCGCAAGACCTTGCTCCAGTTCGGGCATGAGGGGATCCCTGATAGCGTCTAGCTCTTCAAAAGAGTCTACCAGCATGGGAATATAAAAAACAGACATGTCACGGCTTATTTCCGTTAACCCCTCAATGGTGACTGCAGCAGCATGGAGTTGCCCGATTCTGATCTTCCTGATCATATCCCGCTCATCCCCGGCAACACCTCCAGGATAAATCCTCAGCATAACCTCTCCATTAGTGGCATCCCGCCACTTCTGCCCCATCTCCAGCAAAAGATTGTGCCATGGAGAACCCACGGGAGCCAGGGTAGCCATTTTTATAACTGTCTTTCCTTCCAACGAAAGGGGTGAAAAAAAGAAGAAAAAAACGACGAGTGGAGCCAGTCGTCTAAAAGAACAGTTCATCCACTCTCTCTCTTAGCCACTGTGCCCGCTCCTGCGCCAAAATATTGGCAAGCCGCTGGCCAGGAATTTCATCCACGTCAACAGCCAGCGCCTTATCGAGAAGTTCGAGGAATTCTTCCTTGTTCTGGTTGCTGACCGAAATGGACTCAGCATATGAGATATAAAGAGAGGAACGACTCCCTTCTGATAGTTCCAGGGCACGATTGTAATGTTTTATTGCAACCTCCGGTGCTGAGCTACCACCATCAGGGCGACTCAGTGTATATGTAAACATCAAATCATGAAAGGAACCTTTGTCATAGGATTCATCAAGCTCCAGTCCCCGTTCAAGAAAGTGACCCATATTTGGCAATTCAACGATAGCAGCGGGATTGTCCTTTGATGAAGAGATAAGGAGGCCCCAGGAGGCAGCCGTCCAGTAGAGCAAGGAAAGATCTTCATTACTTACCTTTGTAAGAGCCGATTTGGGGTCGGAGGCATAGCTCTTACCAAATCCGGGGTATTTTGCTTCGAGAGCCTCCATTCCATAATCACGGGCTCGCAATAGTAGCTTTTTACCCCGTTTAGCCAACCTCCTGGACTCACTGAAGTTTTCATCCATGGCGATTTCAGCATCTCGCAAAATGAACGCGTAGGCATAAACAGTAAATATCTGACAGGCAGATGTGAGTAGAGCGGGGTTGCCCGGTGACTGCTGGATCAACAATTCTATCAGCTTCATGTTGGTGGGCAGTGATTCCCTGACGAGATCGGGATCGTTCTCGGAAAGGTAAATGGCTGATATACTATCGCCTGCGGAATTGAACACACTCCCCAAAACAAATTCCCTCACGGAGCAGCCGGAGAGTGTCATGAAGAGAAAAGCGGTAGTGATTGAACGAAGAATAAAGTTCACGCCAGATGAGAATTAACCCAATTCACTATAGAGGGGAAACTGATCACACATTTCCTTCACTTCATTTCTAACGCTCTCAGTCACCAGTTCATCATCAGGAGCCTGGATGACACTGTCAATCAGATCAACGATCTGAACCATTTCATCAACCCCCATTCCTCGTGTGGTCATAGCCGGCGTTCCAATTCGAATTCCGCTGGTAATCATTGGGCTTCTCTTATCGTAGGGAACCATATTTTTATTAACTGTTATACCAGCTGCTTCAAGCCTGTTCTCGGCTTTTTTACCGGAAAGTTCCTTATTTGTGAGATCGATGAGGATAACATGGGTATCAGTACCGCCTGAAATAAGATAATAATCCTTTTTCATGAAAGCCTCTGCCATTGTTTTCGCGTTGGCGACAATAGCCTTGGAATAATCTTGAAATTCCGGCATAAGTGCTTCTCCGAAAGCGACCGCTTTTGCTGCGATAATATGCATGAGTGGGCCACCCTGAATACCCGGCATAACATTGGAATCCAATAGTTCAGACACGTTCTTTGTACGGCCTGACTTCGGCGCAACAATTCCCCATGGATTCTCCCAATCGCTCCCCATAAGAATGAGGCCGCCTCGAGGTCCTCGCAGTGTCTTGTGGGTGGTGGAAGTCACCACATGGCAGTACGGCCACGGACTTGGGTGAACACCAGTCGCCACTAAACCGGAAGGGTGAGCAATATCAGCCATGAGAAATGCACCCACTTCATCAGCGACAGTCCTGAAACTTTCAAATTCAATGAACCTCGGGTAAGCACTTCCACCACAGATGATAAGCTTCGGCTTGGCCTGCCGTGCCTGTTCGACAACTTTGTCAAAATTCACACGTCCCGTATCCTTCTCCACCTGGTATGAAATAACATTGAACAACTTGCCAGAAAAGTTAACGGGGCTGCCATGAGTCAGATGTCCTCCGTGGGCCAGATCAAGGCCCATGATGGTGTCCCCAGGCTGAAGAAATGTGAAAAAAACAGCCATGTTCGCCTGAGAACCTGAGTGAGGCTGAACATTGGTATAATCAGCATTAAAGAGTTTTTTTGCGCGGTCGCGGGCAATGTTCTCAGCTTCGTCCACCCATTCGCATCCCCCGTAATAACGCTTGCCGGGATAACCTTCAGCATATTTGTTGGTCATTATGCCACCGGCGGCTTCGAGGACCGCCTGACTGACGAAATTCTCTGAAGCGATTAATTCAAGAGTTTCGTTTTCCCGTAAGACTTCCCCCCGGATGGCGGAAAAGACTTCAGAATCACAATCGCGAAGACCTGTGGATGCAACTGGTTTAATCGTCATTGGCGAATAACGCGGATAAGTAACTCATAAATTTAACGGGGATCATGTGTCTTCACCAGCACAATGCAAAGATGCCGGAACATGTCCGGCATCAAAAGTTAATTAAAATCTGTGGTCTTACTGATTAGTTCCAGCTTGGGTCTTTCTTTATCGATTCTGAGACCCATGCATAGCATTCACTTTTTGGGGAGATAGAACCCTTACGCTTAACATCTTCATCAAGCATAAACCAGTCAGCTTTACCAAAAACAAGGTCGTCACGGTTATTTTCAAGATATATGCGATCACGCTTATACCTGTTTTGACCTTTATCTTCAGCCATTTTAAAGTAGTTGTATGCAAATGCCGCCACCAACTTGTCATCAGTGGTAGGAAAGTTTTCGCGACAGTCTTGAAATGCGGCGTAGTAGACATTTCCCTTGGCACCGATTGTTTCGCCATTGTCAGGTGCAATTTTAATGGCTTCTTCGGCCCATTTCATAGCCTTGCCAAAATCTCCAAGAGCGTTGTTTACCTTCACAATCTCCAAAGCTGTTTTGAAATCCCTGCGGTCAAGATTGTAAAGTTCTTCATAAACACTTGAAGCAGATTCAAGATTATCAATCTCAGAATATGCTATGGCCAGTTTCTGCAAAACGAGTTTGTTGGTCACCGATCCACTGCCCCCACTACTTCGGCGGAGTTTGTTCAATATCTCCACGGCTTCCTCTTCTTCTCCAGTCATCATAAGTTGATCAGCAAGATCTATCCCGAAAGAATAGTTGGTCGGATTATCCTCGAACCTTCGTCGATAAATATCCAGAGGATCTTTGCCGGTGGCTTCAAAAGCTTGAGCAAGGTCACCTTGAGCATTCTTATTGTTAGGATCAATCTTCAGCATCCGCTGGAGTACAAACACTTGGTCATCGTAGCGGCCAACTTCGGCATACAACTCATTAAGACGATTCAATGGTTCCAGATCCTCAGGTGTTAATTCAATTAGTTTCTCAAATTCGAAAATTTCTTTTTCTGGATTGCCCAGTCTCTTATAAGCATAGGCAAGCCTTTTTCGCAAATTGACATTATCAGGAAGTCGTTTCAAACCTTGAAGAAGTACATATTCTGAACTGTCAAACCTGCCGAGGAATTCATAAGCAATGGCCCAGTACTGAAAAACTTCCTCCTCATTGCCCTTATCACATCCCAAGTCAACAAGCTCACCATAAACTCGTGAAGTTGAGCTCCAGTTTTTATTCTTATAGTATTCGGCCGCACTGCTTAGAAGTCGTAAACACTGCTCTTGACTCACTGGTTCGGGTTCCACCATTTCCTCTTCCATAGAGTCTGGGGGTGCGCACGCTGAAAAAATAAGTGCCACTAAGGTGACAACTTGCAAGGTCCTTAATGAAAGAATTTCCCTCGCGAAATAAATAACCATGTTATCTCCTCTTACCTTTTACCAACCACAGGTCACCAAGAGTTAGCCCAACAGAAAACTGATTTATCGTTTCAGGACTATCGGAAAGGAACCCACTTCTCCGCGAAATCCTGAAACCGAAATCCAGTTGATTTTGAGTCAACCCGAAAGGAACACCAATACCAAAGGATAACCCCATCTCAGTCAGGTCATTTCCGAGCTCGCGAATGTAGTGTGATCTTCGGAAAAATCCAACCCGGTAGTGAAACATGTTCATAATATCCCTAGAACCAAAGATCTTTTCACGTGTCAGTCCAATGCTGATTCTATTAGCTCTACCCATTTCACCATCGAGCGTATTCAAATTGTCTGCCTCAGAGGAGCCAAAAGATCTTATGACCAGCTCAGCACCGGCATGAATTGATGACGAAATGCTGTATATCAATCCACCGCTCAAAGTAGTGGGTAAAACAAAATCCATTCTGGGTTGGAGATCTGATTCAACATATGTGAAAAAATCAGTTCTTGCGATATATTGACTACCAAAGGGTAATTGAAAACCTGCAAACGCCGACAAACGCCGCTTTTCAGGTGTCGGCACAAAACGGTAATAGCCCGACAGAAAGGTTCCTTTGTAGGCAAATCTCCTGGCATATTCGGATGATCGATAGTCTATGTGGCTGACAGTATGTTCATCATAAATACCAAAGAGAAAATCGAATCTAATTCCGATGGTATGTTTTGGTGAAACGTTCCACGCACCGCCTGCAAACATTGTGCTGATACCACCCGAACCGTCCATTGTTTTTGAAAGGGTAAGCGTATCCCCGGAAAAGACTACTGAAGTGGTATCTCCCATCAAATCAAAGGATTTACGAGATATCGGTGTCATCCCCATTCCAAAAGCATATTTTCCATTTATGGGAACAATGAAAGCAGCAGTTGATAGAGTACCTAATCCGGAGCGGAAACTACCGGTGTTCACTTCTTCTGCATTGTAATGGCCTGTGAGGTAAGTAAAGACGAGATCGGTCCATGTTGTTGGATTGGACAATGAAAAACGGCTGTTGAAAGAAGGGATTAGTCCGGTACTGGAGAAAGCAAGACTGGCCGCATCCGGGCTGTCTAGAATAATCCCGTGACCTATAGCATTGTAGGGTGATTGAGCCGTCAGAGAAACAAAAAACAGTAGAAAGAAAAAACTACGGAATTTCATAATAAATCTCAAGCAACGGTTGCCCCAGCGCTGAACTGTCTGAACGTATGGCCGCATAATCGAAAACCGATCCTGAATTGATCATCTTCAGCTTGAAACCTAGATTTACAATAGTTTTATCCTCGACCTCTCTCTCACTGATAAGAGACTGAAGCAAATCGGTCACATCGAGTTTTAATATTGATCCAATTGGTGCAGCTGAAGAAGACTTGGCAATGGAGGCAGTGTGATGATCGTAAATGTCTTCATTCAGCTCTTCCCCCCAACTCCAGTTGGTGATAGTGTCTTCCATCGCGTAAGCTTGGATAAACAGTGAATCGAGCGCCCCGGCTGAGCTGTGAGCCTCATCCATGGTGAGTATCAGCTTGGCTCGCCCCACGGATGCCTTCTTAGGAATATTCATGGAAGCCAAATCGGCCTTCACAACAGTCACCAAACCCGCAGCAACGCCAATGTAACTGTAGTTTGAATCAAAAAGACTATTCTCCAGATTGGGTGGAATGAAAAGTGTTACATCCGACTGACCATTGAAAACACGGGTCGAGTCAACAACTGTTGCTGAGGTATCTGAGTCATCTGTGGCTGTATGCATGAATGTTCTCAGAATTGGGCCATGGATAGGACTGTCAGAGGAATAAAATTTCAGCATGAAATCAGATTCTTCAGGTAACTCTAGTAAATAGAGCCAACTCCCTTCTGCCGTATCTCCCAGCGTTTTGACCAATGCGGAATCGATTGGGAACCGAAGGTGCATCAGTCCTGTGGTGTCACTGGAAAATTTGGAGGAAAGCCTTGGGTAATCATCAGAAATCCAGTCAACATTGGTGTAGTTAGATCCCAGTTCCACATAGTTGGAATCACGCCTGAAATAACCCATAGTGATTGTACTTACTTCCGGAATATTACCAGAGAAAGTACTGTCCAGTGTCAACTGGAAATAGCCACTATCTATTTCGAAGTTTGCCCAGTTCAAAATGGTGTGAGACTCAAATTCCAAAAGTGTCCGGGAGGCATCAAATTGTTCGTTACGTCCCGCATAGATGCTGTGTAGTCCTCCAAGGGTTGGCGGCACCTGGTATGTCTTAAACTGAAAAGAGGTCGTTGAAGCTACCTGAGACTGCAGCGGAGCATCATCCAGATTTATGAGAAAGGCTTCATTCTCACAGGAAATGAGGAATAATGAAACAATGGTGCAGAAAAATCTTGAGCCGAAATGATTCATTCGCTGGTCTTAGAGCTGATGAAAATTAAATTGAAAGACTTATGCGGAGCCAAAAGCCTCTTGAAGAATCTTATTAATACCGTCAGCGGTTGATTCAACTGAAGCTTCATCTTCGTTCTTTAGATTTATTGTCTTGAGTTTCTTCTTTATGCCAGCAATATGGGGTTTAAAGTCTGCATGGCTCGAAAGTTCCTTTGAAATCTTAGAATTAGGACCGTCTACAGCAATGACCAGATCTGCGTTTGTAGCAGCAACCGAAAGACAATTGAGTGAATCTCCAGCGAACTCTTTTGGCAATTCCACACCCAGTTTTTCGAAGGATGATTTTGACACTTTGGTATACTCATTAATGGTGTGAATAAGCTGGACCGTCTTGATATCCTTATAGAATTCCTGATTGGCAAAAAGCTGTTTGTAAAGGATCGGGACAAAAGACGATTGCCAATCGTTACAGATTATGATGTCAGGCGACCAAAAAAGATTCACCAGCATTTCGAGCGCTATCTTGCTGTAGAAACCGAACCGATCATCATTATCTGACAGCGCTCGGCCGTTCTTCGATTTGTAGAGAAGTGTTGTTAATGGTTGAAACCAGTCAGCATGTTCCATAAAGTAAACTTGGACTCTTGTCTTTGGAATAAAAGCTGATTTTGCGGAAGCAACTTCGGTCACACCACCAATCTCTGATTCGATCTCTCTGAGCCGAATTACCTCTCGAAGAGTATATTTGCGTTCACTGATATACCCGTACTTCGGGGAAGTGAGCCTGATGTCGTGACCGTATTGTTGAAGTTTGATTGGAACGTTTTTACAAAAAGTTGCAAGGAAGGATGTCTGAGAAAAAGGTGTAATTTCAGAAGCAAGAAAATATATTTTCATTTAGTGGGTCTCCAAAATATCTAATAAAAATAGCAGGTTACAACTGACGAAGGTATTGCTGCGCTCGCTGATAATATTCGCTACCCGGATAGTGGTCAACCAGCTTCTGAAATTCAGCCCTTGCTTTGTCGAAGTTGCCAATTTTCTGATAGCAGATTCCAAGTTTTAACTGTGTGTCGTCCCACTTATCCTGCTCCTTGAATTGGAAAACTTTTTCGAATTCAAGGATAGCCCGCTTATAGTTCTTCAATGCATAATACGATTCGCCAAGCCAGTACTGACTGTTATCGGCGAGCTTGTGACTAGGATCGCCTGTAACAAGACGCCCAAAACCTTGGATGGCCGACTCATAGTTACCGTCATTGTAAGCGCTTAAAGCATCAATATAGCTTCTCTTATAATCGTCATTGTTGATCTTGGATGCTGAGACATCAACGGTACCTGTCTTCAAATCATAAAGTTCATTAAAACTCCGCGTCAGGGTAACAATCTTATTCTCAATCATCATCAGCTGCTGAAGGAGCTGGAAGTTGATACTATCAGTGTAAGCTGCTTTGCTCTCGAGAGTTCTAATTTTGTTCTGAAGCGTATTGACTCGGTTGATGAGTAAAATGGTGGTGCTGTCAGATTGAGCTTTCGCCCGGACCATACTCCCCATTGCATTTTCTACATCAGGGATGACAATACCCAGCAGCTGGTTCACCTGCGTTTCTAGCGTGGACACCCTATCGATTAAATTTTTCCCCTGCGATGACTGAGTTTGAGCCGCGGTGAAAACAGAGATAAACATACCACAGATAAAAAATCGGAACAGATGGGAGAATTGGGGAGCGAAGTTGCGATTCATGGTCACCAACAGACGAGTTCGGTTACTCACCGCGCTTAGACATTAGTAAATTTACCTCTATTTGTCAATTTCACCAATCTGTTTAGTTCCCAAACTTCAAGCAGCTCCTGAGGGTACAGCTGGTATATTCAATCGGTAGACTCGATGCTCATGTTCATAGCCAACCCCAGCATGGCATAACAGGAAACAAGGAATGTCCCGCCATAACTGATAAACGGTAAAGGTAAGCCTTTTACAGGAAGCAGATTCACTGTCATACCTACATTTACAAATATATGTGACATAAAGAGAGCCGTGATACCGAATAATACGAGGCTAGGGAAGCGTTCTGAAGTTTTATAGGCACGTTGAATCATATCAAGCAGCAAAAAGGCAAAAAGAACCAGGATGAATGCCACAGCGATAAATCCAAATTCCTCCCCAATGACTGAAAATATAAAGTCTGTTTCTTGCTCAGGGAGAAATTTCAAGTGTGTCTGAGTGCCGTGGCCAAAACCTTTACCCCAAAGACCGCCGGAGCCGATTGCTGTCTGAGATTGTATCACCTGATACGCAGCACCCAGTGGATCTCGGGTAACATCGAGCAGTACAAGAACGCGTTCCTTCTGATAGGCCCGCAGACTGTTCCATATTACAGGCGTTAGAAGACCAAGAAAAACGTTTCCGAAAAAATTAGCCAGCATGACCCGGAGTGTCGATTGAGAAAAGAACAGAATAACAGCAATGAAAATCATCCATACTGTGAAAGTGTAATAATTAAATGCGGTGATTATGCTGAAAATAGGTGCCAAGAGCAGAAATATGTGGAGAGGCTTGGCCCCTACCCAATAGAGCAGTGGAATAAGCGGTGCAACAATTATAACGGCCGAACCCAAATCGGGCTGCTTGGCTATGACCCCGGCAGGTATCATTACCGCAATAATAGGCACAAATAGAGACTGAACTTTCTTCAATTGAAGCCTATGATCTGACAGGTATCTTGCCAACGCAATAACCACAAGCCACTTCATCACTTCAGCCGGTTGGAAGTTGACACTGCCCATGGATATCCACCTGTACGTTCCCGCAACAGGGTCGGTTAGATAAGGCAGAAACAGAGAAGCGAAAGCAAAGACTACAGCAATGTATGAATATTCGTGAATTAACCGCTTGGGTATAGCTAAGAAAAAGAAAAACGCACCAAACGCCGGAAAAAACCAGAAAAGGAATTTGACAAAACGAGATGAGAATGAAAACGAAGCACCACCTTGGGAAATGCTGTAGAGAGTAATAAGGCCAAAACCATTCAGGATGAATACCAGAACTAGCCAGTGCAGAGGGGCTTCTTGCAGTTTTTTATAGAAGTTCACAAATCAGCAGCCAAAGTGGCGTCTCCTACTCTGAAATATGATTTGATTAGTTTCGAAGCAATGGGTGCAGCAGTAGAGCCTCCTGTACCTCCATTTTCGATAATGAGGCTGATAGCTATTGTTTCACCTTTACCTTCAGCAAAACCGACAAACCAAGCGTGAGGATCTCCATGAGGATTCTCTGCCGTACCTGTCTTCCCGTGCGCACTAACATCAGACGCCGCCAGTTCTTTATCAAAGGCGGTACCGCCTCTCTTGTTCACAACATCGAATGTCATTTTGTGAATGGTTCTCCATGTGGCTGATTTTATCGGTATCCTTACCACCCGGTCTTTCGTCTTTTTCTTTACAAGTTTTGGTCGATACTGATCTCCTTTCATAGCAACAATTCCAATAAACTGAGCCATTTGCAGAGGTGTCACTAAAATGTCGCCCTGACCAATAGCAAGGTGCAGAAGAGATCCTTCGGCCCATCCCCACCGCCCGTACTTCTTGTTCATGTAAGCCCTTTCCGCTACCACACCATCGTTTTCATCCGGCAGATCTATCCCTGTAGGTGATCCAAAGCCAAACAATTTCACATAAGCAGCCCATGTATCGATGTCCATTCTTTGGACCAACTGATAAAAGTAAACATTACACGACTCTACGATTGCCCTTGATAGATTTACACGACCGTGACCATCCTCTCGCCAGCACCCAAAAGTTCGGTCTCCAAATTCGTAACTACCAGTACACTGGACGCTCCACTTGTCATCCACCAGACCTTGCTCAAGTGCGGCGATGGTTGTTATCAGTTTGAATGATGAACCGGGCGGGTAGAGCCCAAGGACAGCCCGGTTGAGAAGCGGCCGGCTCTCATCGGTGGAATAACTTTGCCACTTGTCCAGATCCATGCCGGCAGAAAAATCAATCAGCGGAAAATCAGGCTTGCTGACCATGGCAAGGATTTCGCCTGTTTCCGCATTTATAATAACAGCAGCACCACGTTTACCTTCAAGCAGTGATTCTGTTCTAGACTGCAGGCCCGCATCTATGGTGAGGTGCAAATTTTCTCCCGGACTGGAGGCGATCGGTTCACGATCGATTAAAATTCCCACTTCCCTCCCCAAAGCATCAACTTGCCTAAATTCGGCCCCTTTAACACCCCTTAGCCGATTCTCATATAATTTTTCTAGACCTTGAAAGCCAAGGTAATCACCCAGAACATAATCACCTTCCTTCATGGCATTGAGCTCACTGTTATTAATTTCACGAAGATAGCCGAGGATGTGAGAAGCTCTTACATTTTTCACATTGGGATAGAATCTCACCGGTAGTTTTGTAGAAAAAACACCGGGCAGCTCATTATTATGCTCTTCAATTAGGCTGAGCTTAGCGATTGAAACATTCCTGGCAATGAGGGCCGGCAGGAAACGCCCCTGGTAATACTTCTTCAAATTCTGCTGAAGATCCCTTTTATCCCGATCGAGGTACTTCTCCATCATATCCATTTGCACATCTTCATCAATAAGTTCATCCTTAATAACTGATATGGCGTAAATGGACTGGTTGGCGGCGAGAATTTCACCTTTCCTGTCTAGGATATTACCTCGCGGTGCCGGTTGGGTGACCATGCGAATCCTATTCGCATCGGCCAGAAGACTGTATTTTTCATATCTGTAAATCTGAAGAAAAAAAAACCGCCCCAACAGCAGAGCAAACAACAGCAGGATCACCAGAGAAACGACGTCTCGTCTTCGGGCAGGAATATAGATTTCTGTTCTTAGCACGGCGTCCTTACTTGGGCGGCGGTTTGACTTTGCTGAGAGGTATAATCATCTGAAGTATACCTATGAAAATGAATGTGTAGACTGCGGCGAAGATGTATGTCTGCCAAAAGATACCAGGGTTGGTTACATAGACAGACTGATAATTGACATAAATGAAAATAAAGAAATGAACCATCATTATCCCGACCCAAGCAGCATGAAAAGTGATAGGACTCATGCGGTTGTATCTTCCCTGAAGTCTCCCAACTAGGAATCCTGTGATT
Organism: Fidelibacterota bacterium; assembly: GCA_004124465.1. Classification (GTDB taxonomy): domain Bacteria; phylum Fidelibacterota; class Marinisomatia; order Marinisomatales; family S15-B10; genus UBA2125. Next base: position 13,169 of record SCKS01000004.1, on the reverse strand, counting down.
GACTTTGTAAGAGGGGCCAGACCCATAAGCGAACCAGCACTTAAAAAATCTTCCACCAACCCAAGACTAAACCCGGCAATAATTCCTGCGAGGCTACCCCACCTGAGGGAAAGATAAACCACGAATATTAGAACAAAATCAGGCCGGAGGCCCCTTATGGTGAGAAAATCGCTGAGCATCATCTGAAGAAAAAGTGCAGCCAAACCGGTCAGAAAAGGTAGTGCGCGATCCACCATTATTCACCCCTTATAACAAATAAATGACCCAATGTGGTAAAGTCTGTGTTGGCTTTCGCCACGGCAATCTTGTGCATCATTTCAGGCCGGTCAATAATACCTGAAACAAATCCAACTGCAAGGTTTGGCGGGAATATGTCACTATAGCCTGAAGTGATAATCCTTTCACCCACTTCAATCTCTGTGGCTTTGGGGATCTCCCACACCTCGAAAATGTCACCTTCTCTCCAGCGCATAATACCTGTAGTCCCACTTTTTTCCAGCTTGACGCTCAGCCGAAAGCTGTAGTCTACCATGAGTTGAACCACTGTTGTTGCCGGGCCAACTGAGACGGTTTTCCCCACCACCCCGTCAACACTTACCACGGCAAGGTTTGGCCTCACATCTTGTTGAGAACCGACATTGATATTCACCACTCTCATGAGAGGCGAAAGACCAGTGCTGACCACCCGGGCTGGTAGAAGAAACGTGCCAACCGATTCCTTATAATCCAGCATTGCTTTAAGACGCTCATTCTCGGTCTTGTATTGCAACAGTTCAGAATTGAGAAGAGAAAGCTGCACAGCCTTTGCTCTAAGAGCGTTATTCTCTTCCCGCAGGGTACCAATCCCCTGTACCCAGTTCACGGGTGCGTAAATGACGGACAGAACGGAATTGAACTTCCCGCGGAGGATCTGAACATCAGGTGATTCGTTATTCGAGAGAAGGAGGAGTGAGAGCGCTATAGAGAAAGTGAGGGAGAACCAGTCACGATTATCAACAATAAAGCCGACGAGCTTTCGCATCAACAGCTACATAAGCACATCTGTGTACTTCTTAATGTTGGACAAAACCATACCGGTGCCTCTCACCACGTCTGTGAGAGGATTTTCAGATAAGTTTGTCGGAAGATTTGTTCTCTCTCTGATATTTTGATCGAGCCCTTTAAGCATTGAACCTCCACCGGTAAGAATAATGCCCCTTTCAAGGACATCGACGGCGAGTTCGGGGGGTGTCTTTTCAAGTGCTCTTTTTATTACATCGACGATCTGAGTAACACAGTCCTTCAAAGCTTGACGAATCTCATCAGAGGAGACTTCAACCGTTTTGGGTATACCTGAAACCAAATCCCGCCCTTTTATCTGGATAGGCGCTTGATCCATTCGCATTGCGGTGCCGACTTTTTTCTTGATCTTCTCAGCCGTTGGTTCACCGACGTCAAGTTTGTGCTCAGCGCGAAACCATTGAACAATAGCTTCATCCATCTCGTGCCCGGCGATCTTGATCGTCTCTTTGGTTACTACTCCATTAAGGGCGATGACGGCGATCTCGGAGGTTCCGCCGCCAATATCCACAATCATATTCCCCACCGGTTGGGAAATATCTATACCGATTCCTATGGCAGCAGCCACCGGTTCTTCAATAAGGTAAACTTCCCTTCCGTTAGCACGCTCAGCTGAATCCCGAACCGCCTTTCGCTCTACCCCTGTTACACCGCTCGGCACACAAATCACCATTTTGAACCGTGCGATGGGACTGAAATTAATTTTCTTTACAAAACCGAGGAGCATGCCATCTGTCGCTTCAAAGTCTGCAATAACACCATCCTTGAGGGGATTGATTGTTTCTATATCCCGGTGTGTTTTCCCAACCATCAAGCTGGCTTCCTTACCTACAGCCAGAACAGATCCGTCGTTAATATTTCTTGCAATAATGGAAGGTTCATTAATGATAATACCCTTGGAAGGAATCCAAATCAGAGTATTGGCCGTTCCTAAGTCGATAGCTATGTCGCCGGATACCCAGCCTGCCGAACCTATACCATTCTTGACTATATTCATCTATTTACTCGAAAGATGAAGGTTATGTAAAGTTGTCTCCTCGGATTAATCGCGGAGGCTCGAAATTACCTACAAGTTCTGTCTAAATCAATCATAATAGAGAGATTAGAATCGGTAGGGTCTCGCTTGTGCATTAAATTAGGCTGGGCAAAACGACAACCAAATATGGGAGTTTCTACTGATGAGTAAGATCACACTTTATCATAATCCCCGTTGACGAAAAAGCCGGGAAGCCGTGCAGCTTCTCAGGGAAAACGGGGTTGAACCGGAGATCATCGAATATTTAAAGAATCCTGCCGATGAATCGATGCTACGATCCCTGGCGGGAATGATGGGTCTTAGACCAAATCAGTTTATCCGGAAAGGCGAGGCCGAGTTTAAAGCACTCAACCTGAAAGACTCGTTTGAAGATGATGGCACCCTGTTCAGTACCATGGCCAAGCACCCCAAACTGATGGAGCGACCTATTGCAGTCAGTGACCAGCGGGCTGTTTTGGGCCGGCCTCCGGAAAAAGTGCTTGAACTTTTAAAATAGCTTTGGACTACTTTCTGGTTACGTTTGTGGCTCTGGAAAGTGTACTACTATAACCTCAACACTTAGGTAGGCCAATGCTACTTGCCTGTCACTTAACCCTTCGCCTAAATTTGCCTACTTGTTTTCAATACTTATACACTGAAAGGACTTCAATTCATGACTGATTTTACCGTTCCCAAACCTGAAAATGATCCTATTCAATCCTACGCTCCAGGCACGCCTGAGCGGAAAGAACTGAAAGCCACGCTCGATGAACTGAAAGGCAAGGAGATTGAAATCCCGATTATCATTGGCGGTAAGGAGATAAAGACCGGTAACACCCAGAAGTGTATCATTCCCCACAACCACAAGCATGTTCTTGCCCATTTTCATCAGGCCGGTGAATCGGAGGTAAAACAGGCCATTGAGGCAGCCGGTGAAGCGTGGAAAAGCTGGTCCACTACTCCTTTTGAAGAGCGGGCTAAGATCTTCCTAAAAATGGGTGAACTGGCTGCAGGTAAATGGCGACAGATTCTTAATGCCTCCACTATGCTCAACATGAGCAAGACAGTTTACCAGGCTGAAATCGATTCTGCATGCGAAGTAGTGGACTTTTTCAACTTCAACCCCTATTATGCTCAGGAACTCAATACCTTTCAACCCATGCATTCTCCTCCTCCCATCAAGAACACGATCGAGCATCGACCTCTGGAGGGTTTTGTTTTTGCGGTTAGTCCATTCAATTTCACCAGCATCGGGGCCAACCTGCCCACAGCACCTTCCCTTATGGGGAACGTAGTACTATGGAAGCCGGCTTCCAGCGCTGTCTTCCCTGCATATTACCTGATGAAACTTTTCCAGGAAGCAGGCATTCCAGATGGCGTTATCAATTTCATCCCGGGACCAGGCTCTAAAGTTGGACCAAATGTTTTGCCGAATACCGATCTGGCTGGAATCCATTTTACCGGCTCAACAGCTGTCTTTCAGTCCATGTGGAAAACAGTTGGAGAAAACATCGCCGGCTATGCTACTTATCCTCGCATCGTGGGAGAGACGGGAGGCAAAGATTTCTGTGTAGCTCATGAATCCGCCGATCTCGACGCCCTAGTTACCTGTATGGTGCGTGGAGCATTTGAATACCAAGGCCAGAAATGCTCCGCCCTCTCGCGGGCCTACATCCCATCAACCATCTGGCCAGAAATCAAAGAACGGTACGTGGCGGAGGTGAAATCCATCAAGATGGGCGATGTAGAGGATTTCACTAACTTCATGAATGCAGTTATCGACAAGGCCGCTTTCGACTCTATCGTGAACTACATTGACTATGCAAAAGAATCGTCCGACGCCGAGTTTCTCACGGGCGGAGGATATGACACCTCGGTTGGTTACTTTATTGAACCGACTACTATCATTACTACCAATCCCCACTTCAAAACAATGGAAGAAGAGATATTCGGCCCCGTCCTGACTATTTATGTTTACGATCCAAATGAATGGCAGGAGATACTGCAATTGGTCGATCAAACATCCATCTACGCCCTGACAGGATGCGTTGTGTCTCAAGATAGAAAAGCCATCGATGATGCCTCACAAGCACTCACTCACGCCGCTGGAAATTTCTATATCAATGACAAACCGACGGGAGCAGTAGTAGGCCAACAACCATTCGGCGGCAGCAGGGCATCAGGAACGAACGACAAGGCAGGTTCTATCTGGAACCTAGCGCGCTGGGTTTCCCAGAGGACCATCAAGGAAAACTTCGATCCCCCCAAAGATTATAGGTATCCATTCATGGCTGACGAATGATCAAGTTAATCCAAAAGATTCTCGGGTTCAGAAGCTTCTTCGGCTTTAGTTAGCATCTAACCCTTTCCGAACAACTCCTGTACGTACCGTTTCGGTATGGAGTTATTATAGAATAATACACAGACTACGAAAGGCGTGAATAGATATGAACAGAACACGGGTTCTAATTATGGGAGCCGCCGGGCGTGATTTTCATAATTTCAATGTAATATACCGTAACGATCCTCAAAGTAAGGTAGTTGCCTTCACGGCAACGCAAATCCCCAACATCGAAGGACGGTTATATCCACCCGAGCTTAGTGGTGAACTTTATCCCGATGGGATTCCCATTCTGGATGAGGTTGATCTGTCTCGACTTATATCTGAATTTAAGGTTGACGATGTTGTCTTTGCTTACAGTGATGTTTCCCATGAATATGTCATGCACAAGGCGTCAGAAGTCCTGAAGTGCGGCTCAAATTTCAAGCTCTTGGGTGGCGAGAAGACAATGATCAAATCTAATAAACCGGTAATAGCAATCGGCGCTGTCAGGACCGGATCTGGGAAAAGTCAGACGACTCGGCGAGTGGCTGAAGTACTGACCGATGCAGGAACAAGTGTGGCCGTTATTCGTCATCCCATGCCCTATGGTGACCTGACAAAACAGAAAGTCCAGCGATTTGCCACCATTGAAGATCTGAAGAAACATGACTGCACCATCGAAGAGATGGAGGAATATGAGCCTCATATTGACCGTGGATCGGTAGTGTTCGCTGGTATTGATTACAAAGCTATCCTTGACAAGGCTGAAAAGGAAGCGGACATTATCCTCTGGGACGGCGGCAATAACGATATGCCGTTCTACAAGCCAGATCTCTTTCTTGTGATCGTGGATCCTCATCGGCCTGGACACGAGCTGTTGTTCTATCCCGGCGAATCGAATCTCCTGATGGCAGACGTGGTAGTTATCAACAAGATGGACACGGCCGAACCTGAGAACATCGCAACAGTAAAGGCTAACATAGCTTCGGTTAATCCCGGTGCCACCATCATTGAAGCTGCATCACCTGTAACAGTTGAGAAACCTGATGTTATCAAGGGAAAGCGGTGTCTCGTGGTGGAAGATGGTCCCACTCTGACGCACGGTGGAATGAAGTTTGGCGCTGGCATAGTAGCAGCGGAGAAATTCGGCGCAACTGAAGTCGTTGATCCAAGGCCGTGGATCACCGGCACAATCGCAGAGACGTTTGAGTCCTATCCTGACATTGGAAAACTGTTGCCCGCCATGGGCTATGGCGAACAGCAAATAAAAGATCTGGAAGCCACTATCAATGCCGCCGATTGTGACGTAGTGATAATCGGAACACCTATAGATTTGCGAAGACTGCTTCATATTGAGAAGCCTTCGGTTCGTGTAACATACAATTTGAAAGAAACCGGTAGACCGACGGTAGCTAATGTACTGGAACCTTTCACGAAATGACATCAAATAGAAACAGGACCGCCGTTCTGGCACTGGGCGGAAACGCCATCTCTCCCAAAGGAGAAGTGGATACTATCGCCAACCAATTCAGCCACACGCGGGAAAGTCTGAGCGCCATCAGGCATCTCATTTCGGAAGGGTACAACCTTGTCATCACCCACGGCAACGGTCCCCAGGTGGGAAACGCCTTGCTAAGAACGGAGCTGACCGCTGATAAAGCACCTATCCTCCCTTTAGGAATTTGTGTAGCGGATGTTGAAGGGGGCATGGGATACATGATCCAACAGTCTGTTCAAAACCTTCTGAAGCGAGAAAATATCCATAAAGATGTGGTCACCATCATCACGCAGGTATTGGTGGACAAGAACGATCCTGAAATAAAAAATCCATCCAAAGAGATCGGCCAACGTTACGATGGAAAAACAGCTTCAGCTTTGGCTGACCGTTTCAGCTGGACTGTAAGAGAGACATCCTCCGGAGACTGGCGACGGGTGGTCCCTTCTCCTAAACCGATCTCAATCGTAGAGGCAGATGCCATCCGGGAACTGGTGGGTGCAGAAAAAATTGTGATCGCCGCTGGTGGGGGCGGCATACCCGTCTACACCATGGATAGTGGTGACCTGGAAGGTTTTGATGCCGTTGTAGACAAAGACCTTGCATCAGCCATAGTGGCACACGAAATTGGCGCCCGTGATTTTTTCATACTGACAGATGTCAGAACTGTATTTCTCAACTTCGGACAGAAAAACGAGACGCCTATTCACCGCATGACAGTAACGGAGGCACAAACATACCTAAAGGAAGGACAGTTCACACCCGGCACCATGGAACCAAAAATTTCCGCAGCTATGGATTTCATCAATAGAGGCGGCGAGCGTGTACTCATCTCAGCCATCGATTCCTTAGCTGAAGCACTTCTAGGAGAAACAGGCACGGTCATAACCAATCAATAATGAAGATTCACGAGTATCAGGCTAAAGAGATTCTCAGGCAGAACAGCGTCCCGGTACCGGCCGGCACCCCAGCTTTTTCTGTTGATGAAGCTGTGAAAGCAGCGGAAGCAATGAGCAGCGATCTATGGGTGTTGAAAGCACAAATTCACGCCGGCGGCCGCGGCAAGGGCGGTGGTGTTAAGATTGCCAAAAGCTTAGAGGAAGTTCGGGAATTGGCTGGCCAGATTCTCGGAATGAACCTGGTGACTCACCAGACAGGACCTGAAGGCAAAGAGGTGAACCGGTTACTCGTTGAAGAAGGGGTAGACATTGCCCGAGAACTCTACGCCGGAATTGTTCTTGACCGTTCTACGGAGAATTTTGTTTTCATGGTATCCACGGAAGGAGGCGTTGAGATCGAAAAGGTTGCGGCGGAAACGCCGGAAAAGATCGTGAAAGTGTGGATCCATCCAGAATTTGGCCTTACCATATTCCAGGCACGTCAACTTGCGTTTGCCTTGGGACTAGAGGGCGATCAGGTAAAGAATGGCATTAAGACATTTATGGCTCTTTGGAAAACGTTTGATAGCTACGACTGTTCCCTTGCTGAAATCAATCCCTTGGTGGTAACAGGTAACGGACAAGTTATGGCACTGGATGCTAAAATGAATTTTGACGATAACGGTCTTTATCGTCACAGTAATGTTGAGGAAATGCGGGACACCTCAGAAGAGTTACCCAGTGAAACGGAAGCAGCCAGCTACCAGCTCAATTACATCAAGCTAGATGGAAATGTAGGATGCATGGTAAATGGTGCCGGCCTCGCCATGGCCACCATGGACATCATCAAATTGTCAGGTGGTGAGCCGGCAAATTTTCTCGACGTAGGCGGTGTGGCCAATCCTGAAACAGTATCAAGAGGTTTTAAACTGATTCTGACTGATCCTAATGTTAAATCAATACTCATTAACATTTTCGGCGGAATTGTCCGGTGTGACCGTGTGGCGCAAGGTGTTGTTGATGCGATGTCAGCAATAGATGTTAACGTGCCCGTTGTGGTTCGCCTTGAAGGGACAAACGCCAAGGAAGCCGCCACATTACTGGAAGAATCCCCTCTCGATTTCCTTGTCGCCATCAGCCTTAAGGACGGTGCCGAAAAAGCAGTGGAGGTGGCACAAGAATGAGCATCCTCCTTGACAAAGATACCCGGGTCATCGTCCAGGGAATTACCGGCAAGGAAGGCTCTTTCCACACTGAACAGATGATTGGCTACGGCACAAATGTGGTGGGCGGTGTCACACCTGGCAAGGGCAACCAGACCCATTTAGACTTGCCTGTTTTCAACACTGTGTCAGAAGCGGTAAATAATACAGATGCCAACGCCTCTGTTATTTTTGTCCCCCCCCCTTTTGGCCCCGACGCCATTATGGAAGCTGCCGACGCCGGTGTAGAGTTAGTGGTATGCATTACCGAAGGCATTCCTGCCGCTGATATGGTAAGAGTGAAAAACTTCCTTCATCGAACAAAAACAAGAATGATTGGACCAAACTGTCCTGGCATTATTTCTCCCGAAAAAGCAAAGATCGGCATCATGCCAGGTTTTATTCACAAAGAGGGCTCAATCGGTGTTATCTCAAGAAGTGGCACGCTCACTTACGAAGCAGTATATCAGCTGACGGAGTTGGGTATCGGTCAGTCCACCTGTGTTGGTATCGGCGGCGATCCCATCATCGGTAGCACCTTTATAGATCTGCTTGGACTCTTCGCTGAGGATGACGGTACCGAAGGTGTCGTTCTTATTGGCGAAATCGGCGGTTCAGCTGAAGAAGAAGCGGCAGCATGGATGCTAAAGTCCGGATTCGACAAACCTGTTGTGGCATTCATTGCGGGACAAACAGCGCCCCCAGGAAGAAGAATGGGGCATGCAGGAGCCATCATCGCTGGGGGAAAAGGGACGGCAACTGATAAAATGAATGCCCTCAGAGATGCTGGGATTTCGGTGGTGGCAAGTCCGGCCGATATTGGAATTACGATGCAGCAACAATTGGAGAATTAAACTTGGGATATCACACTTTAGCGATTATAAAACCGGACTCAGTCAGTAAAAACAATACAGGGAAAATCATTGATCGAATTCTAGACGGCGGTTTTCAAATCCTCGCCATGCAACAAGTCATGCTTACCAGGGAAAGAGCTGAAGCTTTCTATGCCGTTCATTCAGAGCGGCCTTTCTTCAACGACCTTGTGGAATTCATGACTTCAAAACCGTGTGTACCCATTGCACTCAAAAAAGAGGATGCTGTTACATCTTTTAGAGAATTAATAGGCGCCACAAATCCTGATGAAGCTGATGAAGGAACAATTCGAAGAGATTTCGCTGAGAACGTTCAGAACAATGCTGTTCACGGATCTGACTCCGATGAGAATGC
>SCKS01000004.1:0-3870 GCA_004124465.1 Fidelibacterota bacterium | reverse complement strand
TAAACGCCCATTCAGTACATATGCCATCCTCGAAACTATACATTCCTTTTCTATCTGTTCTTTTATTAACATTAACAGCGTGTGAGAGCTACAGCTCACACCAGGGAACGGTTGGCAACTATTACACCATTCAGATTGAAAAGCCTTTGGGTGTGGAAAATCCGTCTTACGGATGGGATATCCTCTCTTTCCCAGATGAAAGTCTGCTCACTTACAGTGATCTCTACATTCGCCAAGAAGGGCGCGAAATGGCCTTCAAGCCAGATGTCCCCGGTGACTACAAATTTGAATTTATCGTTTTCAATGGCACTGGCGAGGCTGTGGTTACCAATGAATATCTTTTCAAGATCTCCCCTAGCGCCATGGCTGAGATCTCGGTTGACTCCCGCCTTGCTGAGACAGAAGAAGTTGAAGAAACGGTGACAGCCGAAGAACTTCCAACACCTGGAGTTCCAACGCCGGAATCACCTGCGAAAAAAATATCACCTCCCCCACCGACTTCTGCTGTAAAAAATGAAGCTAAACCGGTAAAGAAAACGGCACCAAAAGTAGAAGCGTTAGCTTCAGTCGAAGGAAGATTTACCATACAGATCTATTCCGAATCAACCTTAAGAGAAGCTGAAGAAAAAATGGATGGTCTCAGAAAATTGGGCTTCGATGCCTATATTCAGAAAGCACATTTTGAAAAAACAGATGAATTGTGGTACAGGGTTCGGGTTGGTGCCTTTAATTCACGGATTGAGGCAAAGAAAGCAGCAGCTGAAATCAACGCAAAGACCGGTCACGTTTCTTGGGTAGATAAAGTCCGAGTTGATCAGTAGTTCAATTAAATTAGTTAAGGGATAATAAAATGCAACCTATGAAACTTCACTTTGATGTCAGGGATATCTTTCGGGCACCACGACTTGCGCTGGGAGGAAAGAAAATTTGGATTCTTCTTCAGGCAAATCTTGTGGGATATGTTTCCTACTTTGTTCTAACTCATCTCTCTTTTCTTGTAGGCGGCTGGTCCATGAGAGAGGTATGGGCTGAGTACGGCCTCTATCCATGTCTCATGGGAAATGATTCCGGTGTGGTAGCCTTGGTTATCTGGCTGTTGGGGTGCCTCGCCTGGTTCGTTTCTATTCTATTGGGTGCTACAGCTGTAGCCCGAGTGACTTACAAGCAGCTCAAAGGAGACGAGTTTTACTCCTCCGGCGACGCATGGAAGTTTGTCAAGAAACACTGGCATGCACCTGTTTTTACTCATCTCTCCATTGCTGTTATTGCGCTCTTTTTCGTTGTTATGGCTGCTGTCTTTGCTCTCATCGGAAAAATTCCGTTTCTCGGTGAGCTTTTCTTCGGCATACCCTACCTACTCTGGTTCTTCGGTTCTGTTTTTGTGGCTTACACAACAGTTGTTCTGGTTGTATCGATCTTTTTCACCCATGCTGTTGTGGGCACTATGGAAGAAGATACAATGGGCGCCGTCTTCCAGAATTACTCCATAACCTGGTCGCAGCCGTGGAGAACACTTCTCTATCTCCCCTTAATCTATACACTTGTTTATGCTGGTATGGCCATCTTCTCTTCCTTCATGTGCATGGGTTACGGCCTGATCAATATTGTTTTCGGGCATGATTCGCTAATGGGTTCAAAACTTCATAGAATGGTATCATGGGCCTCTGACACGGTTTTGCAACCCCTCTCTCCCATCACAGAAGCGTTTAATATTAACGATGTACACTCCTATCTCCCGGATGCATCTCTGGCTCTCGGCCCAATGGAATATTTCGGCGCAGTATTCGTTGCTCTCTCGCTTTTCTTAATTGTCGGCACCGTACTCTCATATGGACTCAGTGTGAAGGTTGTGGCTCAGACGATTGCTGTGGTAATTTTCAGGATGAAGACCGATGAGGAAAATCTTCTCGAAAGGAAAGATGAAGAAGAGCTGGAACTGGAAAACGAAGATGACTGGTCCTTAGATTCAGATTCTTCAACGGATGACGCTGAAGAAGAGACGGACGAATCAGATGATGATGAATCAAATGATGATTCAGACGAAAGTTCTGATGATAGCGATGAGAATGAGGGCGAATCGTCCGAGGAAACTTAATTACTAAGGCAATAAAGCTGTTGAAAAAGGGGCGACATGCCCCTTTTTTCTTATTCAGTTGATCCAATCTCATATCGGCAGGAGTACTTGACTTGCAGTTTATTCAAAGGGTAATTTGACGACTATTGTAATGAGATTATCTCGACGAGAACTTTACGAATCTTCAGGAGAGTTTCAGCGTACTGTATCGATCAGTGAACTGGGACTTGACGATTTATCCTTATTAAAAGATAATCTTCCCGTAACAATGAAAATCAAAAGAAGTGGCTCTACTCTGGATGTACGAGGTGAAGTTACCGCTGATCTGAAAGAGACCTGTGACCGATGTCTGGAAATTTACGATAAAACTATAAAGGGTTCTTTCCGAATACTTGTGACTGAAGACCCTTCTATGTTAAATGAGACCTCAAATTCTGACATAATGTTTTTCTCTACTGATCAAAATGAAATTGATATATCACCTGCTTTACGAGATTCGATCGTTCTCGAGAGGCCTATGAAGGAAATTTGTAGCAAAGAGTGCAAAGGACTATGTGCCGGGTGCGGCGTAAATCTGAACACTTCTAATTGCAAATGCAAAAAGGAGGAGATGGATGAACGGTGGGCTCCTCTGAAAGAAATAAATCTGTCTGACATGGAGAATTAATATGGCACTTCCAAAAAGAAAACAGTCAAAAGCCCGCGGTAGAAAAAGGCGGACACACTGGAAAACGAAGGCACCAACCATCTCAACCTGTCCGCAATGTAATCAGCCCAAGATGCCCCATAGGGCATGTCCCAGCTGTGGCTATTACAGAGGCAGGCCGGTAACTACGCCTACCAGCTAGCAATCACGATGAGAATAGTCGTTGATGCCATGGGGGGTGACCACGCACCATCAGAAGTCATCAAAGGTGCTCTGGAAGCCGTATCAATTGATCCCACAATTGATCTTACTCTTACAGGCGATGAGTCCAAGATCAAAGAAAATTTAATTGATTCAAATGAATCATCTTCTGTCGATATTCATCATACTTCACAACAAGTAGAAATGACGGATCGGCCCTCTCAAGTGATGAAACAAAAGCCAGATTCTTCAATTGTTTCCGGAATAAATCTGATAAAAAAAGATAAAGCGAAAGCTTTTGTGAGTGCAGGAAGCACAGGGGCTATCTTGGCTGCTTCACTACTTCTCCTTGGTAGAATTGAGGGTGTTAAGCGACCGGGGCTGGGTGTCTTCATACCTGTAGGCAAAACCGGTTTTGTTCTTTGCGATGCCGGAGCTAATTCAGAATCCAAACCGACTCACTTCGTTCAATTTGCCACAATGGCATCGAAATATATGTCCCACATTCAAGGAGTTGAGAATCCTTCAGTAGGACTACTGAATATCGGTACTGAGGAAACAAAGGGTACCGAAGTTTATGTGGAATCTCACGAACTGATGAAAAAATGTCTTCCGTCATTCAAGGGAAATATTGAAAGCAGATACCTCTTTGAAGGAAATGTTGATGTTATAGTTTGTGACGGTTTTCTGGGCAATAATATCGTGAAATTAGCAGAAGGGTGGATAGCCCACGTCCATCGGGATGTTTCACAACGGCTAAAAGATCAAGTCAACTCGGCTAAAGAAAAAAAACTGTTCAAATCCATCTTCTCCAAAGCCATGCAGCACTTCGAATACGAAGAGTACGGTGGTGTACCCTTGCTTGGTGTAAACGGTGTTGTTATCATTTGTCATGGTAGTTCTCCAGCCCGTGCGATTAAGAACGCCATATTTGCAGCAAAGAAATGTG
>SCKS01000115.1 GCA_004124465.1 Fidelibacterota bacterium | reverse complement strand
GAAGAGAAGGGAGCGGTGGCACTTATTCGTGGTCTCCGCTTTGTCAGTGATATCGAATTTGAATTTCAACTGGCGTGGATGAACCGCAATCTTAATGCTGAAATCATTACTGTTTTCCTCATGACCGATGCGCGATATACTCATCTTAATTCTTCTATCATCCGCGAAGTGACCACTCTGGGTGGCAATGTGGATAATTTCGTCACACCTTACGTTTCTCAGAAACTGAAAGAAAAACTGAACAAGTAAACAGTTTCTGGCACTTTTCCATCAGTTAATAGCGAAATTGTGAGATTATCATTCTTACTGAATGGCTTGAAGAGCTAAATTCCCCGGCTCAATTCCGGAAATTATAAAAGTTAACTGAACTAAACCCATGCCGACATACGAATATAGATGCACTAAGTGCGATCATAGCTTTGAGATGCTCCAGACCATGACTGATGAGCCGCGTAAAAGGTGTCCCCAGTGTCGCTGCAAGGTAGAACGGCTCATAGGTGCCGGCGCCGGCCTCATCTTCAAAGGGTCTGGTTTTTACATTACTGATTATGCGAAAAAGGACAGCGTTAAAGAAAAATCAAAAGAACCTGTCAAATCTAACGGCAAGTCTGATTCCTCTTCTGAAAAGAAGAGCGAAAAAAAGAGTGACACCAGTAAAGAATCAAAAGAAAAAGATTAAAAAGTAGAGGACATCATGACTGAGAGCGGCCAGAAAATAACTTTTGACGATGGCCAACTGAATGTTCCCGACCAGCCCATTATTCCTTTTATTGAAGGGGACGGTATCGGTCCCGACATCTGGGCGGCGTCGGTCCGAGTATTCGATGCGGCGGTAGAAAAAAGCTATGATGGCCAGAAAAGGATTGTCTGGAAGGAGATCCTGGCCGGAGAGAAGGCTAATGAAGAGACAGGGGAATGGCTTCCACAGGATAGTGTGGACGCCATTTCAGATTATCTGGTGGCCATCAAAGGACCTCTCACCACACCTGTGGGAGGTGGCATCCGGAGCCTGAACGTTTCTTTGCGCCAACTCCTGGACCTTTACGCCTGTGTCCGGCCAGTGAAATGGATCCGTGGTGTACCGTCACCTGTGAAGAGCCCGGAAAAACTGGATATTGTCATCTTCCGGGAAAATACGGAAGATGTCTACGCCGGGATTGAATGGATAGGAGGAAGTGAAGAAGCTGAGAGAATCCGGGAGTTCATCAACTCAAATTTTAATAAGAGCATTCGTGAAAATTCAGGTATAGGAATCAAACCCATCAGTCCTTTTGGGACAAAACGGCTGATTCGGAAGGCGGTAGATTACGCCATCGCTCACAACCGCGGGACTGTCACCCTTATGCATAAAGGGAACATCATGAAATTTACCGAAGGTTCTTTCCGTGACTGGGGCTACGATCTGGCCGCTGAAGAGTTCGGTGACAGTGTCATTTCTGAGGAGGCGCTCTGGGAAAAGCACGATGGCCAGGTACCGGAAGGCCGGCTGGTGATGAGAGATCGAATCGCAGACAGTATGTTCCAGCAGATCCTTTTACGCTCTGACGAGTATGAAGTAATCGCCACACCAAACCTGAATGGTGACTACATCTCAGACGCCGCTGCCGCTCAGGTTGGCGGCTTGGGGATGGCGCCGGGTGCCAATATGGGTGATAGCGTTTCCATGTTTGAGGCGACCCACGGGACAGCACCCAAGTATGCCGATCAGGACAAGGTTAACCCCAGTTCTGTTATTCTTTCAGGGGTGATGATGCTTGAGCATCTGGGGTGGCAGGAGGCTGCTGACAGCATCCTCCGTGCTATGGAGGCGACTATTCAGCAGAAAAAGGTCACTTACGACCTTGCTCGCCAGATGGATGGCGCCACGAAACTGGCTACCTCCGCTTACGCGGACACCATTATTTCCAATATATAGATTCCGTTAGGAACCGTTTCCGTATTGGTCTTGAACGTAGGGCATGATCCCCCTCTTTTCCAGTTTATCTACCGGCGCTCTAAAGGTAACCTGGACTACACCGGGAGCCCGACCAATTTCAATAGCGCCTGTAATAGTGGCGCGGTTCTGTACTTCGGGAACGCTCACATCCAGAAAATCAGCAGCCCTTTGCAATCCATTTTCCGTAGCAGCATTCAGGTCAGCCCCGGTGCCTACAAATGAAACCGGCGCTGATGCTTCTAGGGATTCCAGGCCCCAAGCAATTGCGACTGTTTCTGCTTTTTCCCGCTCCTCATCAGTTAGCGGCTGCGCAAGATAGGGGAGATCTTCTTTGACGGGGAGAATAATGGGTCCATCAATATCCAGTCCTTTGAGAACATGGACCTGTAGATTCACCGTACCGGATACATCCGTGGTGTGGCCAGCGATCTCACCGTCTCCCTGCATAGCATGCATATCACCCAGGTAGACACCACCACCCGGTACTTTAACGGGACAGATGAGAATGGAGCCAGCCCGGACAGCGTCAATATCCATATGTCCATCCGTACGGTGGACAAGATCATCCGCCTCAATGCCGTAGGCGTGAGGTGCACCTACCAGGAACGTGCCGAAGTCACCGGCATTGTGTGAATCGGGCATGGCTATGGCCGGAGTAGTTCCTAGTTGGCCCATGAAAGGGCGAAGCCTCGCAACGACTCCCACTAGGTCGCTAGGACAGAATGCAAGGATTGGATTCTGCACAGATTTTTCAGGAAGGGCGGCATAGTGTGCGGCACTCTTTCCCACTTCCTCAGCGGCCTTTTTGTGAAGAGTCACTCCGATCTCACGGTTATTATCGAAGAATATGGTGTATCCGTTGGTGAAAGTAAATGGCGTTACATCGTTCCCGCATTTTGCACATCGGACAGATTCCTGGCCGATCCCCTCAACTCGGGTTTCGGGCCACACCTCATCACAGGTAGGGCATTTACCTGCCACATAAGGATCACCCAGAAAACGGTCTTCCATCCATTGGTCATTGCCTGAAGATGTGGCCATGGAGGTGACAGTGATATCCTTGATACGGATTGCAATGGCGTCACCTACTTCGGCTCCAGAAACATAAACCGGTTTTGTCACTTCATGACCACCTCGAATGGATGGTGTAATCATAGGACCCCAACAGCCCGGGGTCGTATTTACCATAATATGGCCTCCGTCCCTTACAGGGCCTAACATAGTTTTTTTGGGGTCTAGAACGCCATCTACAAATTCGTCCACGTAAACGGTCTCGTGACCATTATTCTGTGTTGTTTTTTTCTCTTTTACTACAGTTTCGTCTTTTGCCATGATTAAATCCTCCTTGGAATTCTTGGTTAGTCTTAGCCCCCGGCTGCTGGGCTGAGAAAAGCGATATTCTCGCCCTGGCTTACCTTTTGGTCCAAATTCACCATCTTTCCGGAAATAACGGGAAGTGTACCGTTCAGCCTATCTTCAATATTCGGATGATTTTTCTTGATCTCTTCTTTCACATCAAAGACGGTGGATGATTCACCCACTGTAACACTTACCCTGTTGGTTCCCAATGTCTCAGCCATCTGGGAATCCAACCGTACATTGACCGTGATCATTTTATTTGAAGAATTATCCATAACACATTAATTAAATGTTGGGCCTATGATTCAATGAAAGGCATAAAGTCTCAACCTTAAGATGAGAAAGTATGAAGAGAGAAAGTAAGGGTCAAGAAACTTCGGTCAGTGGTTAGATCTATGGGAGGCAAATTATCTAAAGATTAAGAGAAAAGGGCGTCATTAATATTTTCAATATTGGCCAAAAAATCATGTATTGATAAACATACTAATTGCCCAAGAGAACCAAGAGGCTTGT
>SCKS01000046.1 GCA_004124465.1 Fidelibacterota bacterium | reverse complement strand
AAGCCAGTTATTCCAAACGGGTTAACCGTCCTCGTTCCCGGCAGCTGAACCCTTTTACCACCCGTCAAGATATGCAAAATTTGCGATCGGGAAATCCCTTCTTAAAGCCGGAGTATATTGACTCCTATGAAATTAACATTGGCCGTTTTTCAAGAGGTTTTTCACTTACTGCGGGTCCCTATTATCGCTATACAACAGATAAAATCCAGCGACATAAATTGATGACAGATACAGGTGTTTCCATTGCTACCTATGAGAACATTAGTGAACAGGAAAGTAAAGGTCTGGAGTATACTTTAATAGGTTCTCTTGGCAGGAAGTTCAGACTTATGTTCAGTGGAAGTGTCTATTGGGATGAAATTAACACAGATATATACGGGGAAGATTATAACAAAACGGCCAAAGGCCAGAGATACAATACTAATCTTACTTGGAATATGACACCTACCACGGAACTTATGTTTTTCATGTTTTACAGACCGGAACAGAAATTAGCTATCGGGAAAATGGGTTCAATGTCTTTTTCTGCTTTATCATTAAAAAAGAAATTTTTGGACGAAAAACTGAATGTTTCACTAAGAATGGGCGATCCATTCGATCTCACGGGCTTTCATTTCGAACTTTGGGGCGACAATTGGTCCCAAATGAGCAACAGAGACTTTTTTAGTCAGACAATTACCCTCTCTCTGGAATATCGATTTGGTAAAATGGAAGACCGTAGCCGTTTTAGTCGCAACCGCCAAGGTACAGAAAACAGTGATAGAGGCGACTTCGAAATATTTTAATATTAGTTTTTCTTCTTTTGTTTGATTGAACAGCTTTCTATCGGTCCCAACTCTTTCTAAATTAATCCTATCATGAGTGATCTTTCGGCTGTGCTAGAGCATTGGGAGCCGGTTATAGGTCTTGAGGTTCACGCTCAACTTTCCACACGGACAAAAATGTTTTGTGGGTGTCGTAACAGTTATGGCGCTCCGCCCAATAGTTACACCTGCCCAACATGTCTTGGACTTCCTGGTGCTCTGCCTGTAGCTAATGAGCAAGCTGTAAATTTTGCATTGCGGTTGGGTTTGGCGTTGGGGTGTGAAATCACACAACTTTCACGTTTTGCACGAAAAAATTATTTTTACCCGGACCTAACTAAAGGTTATCAAATATCGCAATACGACGAACCTCTTTGTGTTGGTGGTCAGGTGACTATTCGTTGGGGAAACGAGGTAAAAGATATAGCCTTAACCCGTATTCATATGGAGGAGGATGCAGGCAAATCCATCCATGCTGAGAACGGAGATGGCACCAAAGTCGACTTTAACCGATGCGGTGTTCCTTTGGTGGAAATTGTATCAGAACCGGTAATTCAATCTCCCGAAGAAGCAAAGGCTTACCTAGTTCGACTTAAACAGATACTTGAATATCTTAACATCTGTGATTGCAACATGGAAGAGGGGAATCTCCGATGTGATGCCAACATCTCTGTCCGGCCCTTGGGTGAGAGTAAGTTTGGCGTAAAAACAGAGATGAAAAATATGAATTCATTCCGAGGTGTAGAACGGGGGCTGACCAGCGAAATTGTGCGTCAGGCTCAGGTGCTTGATGAAGGGGGAGAAGTGGAACAGGTTACACTTCTTTGGAATGAAGCTGAACAAAAAGCAGAAGTAATGCGTTCTAAAGAAGAGGCACATGACTATCGTTATTTTCCCGATCCCGATTTGGTACCCCTTTCTGTGAGTGATGACAACTTGCACTCGATCCGTTCATCGCTTGTGGAGATGCCTTATGAGAGAGAGGAACGTTTTGTTAATCAGTACGGTCTCCGGTTGGAGGATTCACTGGTTCTCACTTCTGAAAAATCACTGGCTGACTACTTTGAGGAGACGGTCTCAGCCGGAGCCGAACCGGCGGAGGCTACCAAATGGATAATGGGGGAAGTGCTCAGTATCATCAAAGATGGAGGGATGTCTGTATCGTCGTTTCCCGTTACGCCTGATCAATTTGCCGGGCTGTTGAATTCTGTAAAGAACGGTACTGTCAATGTTGCTACGGGAAAAGATATCTTGCGGAGAATGGTGAAGAGTGATCTGACAGCGGCTGAAATAATCAAAAAGGAAGGTCTTGCTCAAGTGTCTGATGAAAGTGCGCTCAGTGAAGCGGTGGCTCAGGTGGTGGCCAATAACCCTGATGAACTGGGCAGATACAGAGAAGGGAAAAAAGCGCTATTCGGTTTTTTCATGGGTGAGGTGATGAAAGTTACTGGTGGCAAGTCCGATCCTAATGTGGTGAAAAAACTGCTTACCTCCTCTCTGGAGTCTGACTAATTTGACGGAACTTGCCATCCTGAACGGAGTAATAAATGAGTTATGTGCTATTTCGATCACTGCAAATCTTGGCTCTCCTTTCAGTGCTTTCGGGACTCTATATCGGTGTACGTGATCGAAACCTCATACTCGAAGTCCAGGCCCTTGCCGGTGGAGCAGCACTTTTTTACGTCGCATACTGGGCGAATGAGCGATGGGGAAAGCAATAATCAGAATTTGTTTATACATTATACCAACACTTAATTAGGAATCGGGAGGAAAATAACATGGCAATCTGGGATAATATCAAAAAGAATATAAAAGAGGTTGGGAGTGCTGCCGCTGGGAAAGCTGAGGAACTGGGTAAAGTTGCAGCCACCAAGACCGAAGAGTTGACTAAAGTCGGTAAGGCAAAACTGGAAATTCATCAGCTTGAACGGGATATGGACAAATGCTTTGCTGGTCTTGGCCGCTACGTTTTTGATTCTACGGAAAGTGAGAACGTCTCCAACTTCACCGGAAACGATAAGTTTTTGAAGTTTGTAGGGGAGGCAAAGGATATTAAGGAAAGGATTGCCAATAAAGAAAAGCACCTTGATGAGATCAAGGATGAATACAGTTCAAGTCAGGAGGAAGAGGAGACTACCGAATCTTCAGACTAGTTTGACGGTTTAGGTCAGGGTTTCCGTCTGGCTTTTGGTTTCTAAGAAAACAAGTGACTCTCTCGGTCATGCCCTCGCTTTTTATTTCAGCGAGATAGAGAATACTGAGCCCTTGGATCCCGAGGAGGAGATCAGGCTAGCTAAGCTTGTTCGGAAAGGGGATAAAACGGCTCCAGCACGTAACTAGGGCCCATCTGCTTCGGGCATTCTTGGGCTGATTTTCTTTGGATAATTAGTCTGATATCTTAAATTTCTCGTGAGACTACCTCGAATATCATGTCTTTATTTAGTGGAAAGGGGAACACACGCGGCGGGATGCGCTTTGTCGTTATTAGAGATGATAACGATGTAAATGTACACCAATGGTCGCTTTCACAGAGTACAGTGATTATTATATCTGTGATTGCCATTGTTCTCTCAGCTTCAGCTCTTTTCTTTACAACTGAATTTCTGACCCGGTATCTTTACCAGGCGAAACTTCAGGAGGTGCGGGAAAAAAATCAGTCTCTCGTTACTGTTCTCACAGACTTGCAAGCCAGTCTTGATCAAATGCAGCAAGATATGGAGGACCTGGAAGAAAAGGACCAAGCCTTAAGAACTTATGCCAATCTGCCTCTAATCGATCAGGATATTCGCCGGGTTGGTGTAGGAGGATATACCGAGAATCAAACCTCAAATCTTGAGACACTGATTCCGGGTATTAATGCCAAAATATCGGATATTGAGATGAATATCAGCGAATTACGCCGAAAGGTCCGTCTTGAGAAAGAGAGCTACACAACTATCTACAATACTATCAAGGATAATTCACAGCGTCTCTCATCAATCCCGTCTATCCGGCCCATCGAGGGTGGGTATTTGAATACAGGTATGGGTTACAGAAACGATCCTTTTTCCGGAGAAATGCGATTCCACCATGGGCTGGATATTTCTGCAAATAAGGGAACGTCCATCTACGCCACCGCCGACGGGAAAGTTGTCTCAGCCGGTAAGCTGGGCAATTATGGCAAAACTATAAAAATAAATAACAGCCACGGTTATCGTACCTTTTTTGCTCATTTGGACAAGATACTGGTGAAGCGCGGTCAGGATATCAAGCGGGGAGATCTGATTGGTCAAGTAGGGAACACAGGAAGATCCACTGCTAGTCATCTTCACTACGAAGTGCACTATTTCGGGACACCCCAGGATCCCGAACACTATTTTTTAGCCCGTAATCTCAAATAAAATAAGAGTCATCTCGCGGAACGAGGTTCTTGACTCTCTTTCAGACGGGGGGGTAACTTTACCTAAATGAAGCGATATTATATGGAGACCTATGGCTGCCAGATGAATGTGGCAGATTCTGAACTTGTGGCCGGCATGATGGAGAAGAGCGGTTTCGCCGAATCAGACTCCGAGTCCGGTGCCGATGCTGTTTTTCTCAATACATGTGCAATTCGGGAGCATGCTGAGGACAAGATACATTCCCGCCTGGGAAAGCTCAGAATGCTTAAGAGCGAAAATCCGGGAATGATAATCGGCATTATGGGCTGTATGGCTCAACACTTGAAGGATAACATTCTTCAAAATAAACCATTTGTAGATTTTGTGTTGGGCCCGGACTCATACCGCCGGATACCTGAACTTCTTCGCCGCCATGAAGAGACCAGTGCTTCCGTTGTTGACACGCGTCTCTCTCGGTTTGAAGTGTATGAAAACCTCTATCCTTCCCGCCAGGAAGGGATCAATGCGTGGATCTCCATCATGCGGGGATGTGACAAGTTCTGTACATTCTGCATCGTCCCCTTCACTCGGGGGCGAGAGAGGAGCCGTCCGGTTGAGAGTATTGTGAAAGAGGCCCAGCAGGCGGTGGATCACGGTTTTGTAGAAATTACCCTGCTTGGTCAGAATGTGAACTCCTACCGACACTGCGATGCCCGTTTCCCGGAACTTCTTGATGCTGTTGCCCAGATTCCTGGTGTGATGAGAATTCGCTTCACATCCCCTCATCCGGAGGATGTTGATGACGATATGCTTTTTGTCATTCGGGATCACGCCAACATCTGCAATTCAGTCCATCTTCCGCTACAGGCCGGTGCTGACAGAATTCTGCAAAGAATGAATCGAACCTACGCCCAGGCTCAATTTCTCTCTTTGACGGAGCGGATCCGGAACATCCTGCCCGGTTGCGGCATATCTACAGATATTATTGTAGGCTTCCCCGGTGAGACGGAGGAAGAATTCGATGAGACGTTAGCTGTCATGGAAAAAATAAAATTCGATTCGGCATTTACTTTTAAGTATTCTTCAAGACCCGGTACCAAAGCCGCCGAATACAGCGATCATATTTCTGAAGAAGTGAAAGAGGTCCGTTTGGCAAAACTGCTAGATCTTCAGCATGAACATACTCTCTTCAGAAACAGGCAGGAGATCGGGAAAACGGTGAATGTGCTCGTTGAGAAAGAAAGCAAGAAGTCTTCAAGCGAATGGGCAGGAAGAACCGATAACAACAAATGGGTCATCTTTCCCAAAGGCTCAGCTGAGATATTTGATTTTGTGGATGTTACAATCATCGATGCCCGGGGCGTCTCTCTGTTCGGAGAAATTATTCAAGTAGGAAAAAAATCTCATGCGGTTGTTTAAGGCTCTATTGAGTATTGTGGTACTTTTGGGGCTTCTCATGGTTTTGGTGAAGAATACCGAACCGGTAGCTATTGATCTTCTTGTGAGGCAATTTGAGAATGTTCCTGTTGCCGTTGTTATTCTTATAACTGTTGGTGTGGGCATTTTCATCGGTTATGCCTTGGCTTTATCAGTGATCATGACCAGCAAGGCTGAGGCACGTCTGCTGAGAAACGAAAACAAGAAAGTGTCAGACGAAATCAACTCCCTCAGGAACATTGCTGTTGATGAAGGGGTCTACGAGGATGACGACGAGGAAGAATAGTGGATCTGCTGGGCAGACTTTTCCGCCGGAAAAAAGATTCACAATTTCTTTATACAGAAGCACTGGAGTGTCTTCTTCAGGGTGAGACTAACGACGCATTCACCAAACTACGGGAACTTGTCCGGGAAGATACTGAGAATGTACAGGCCTATCTAAAACTAGGGGACATCTTCCGGGAACGATCCCAGACCGACCAGGCCATTAAAATTCATCAATCTCTTACTTTCCGGAGGCGGCTCTCATCTGCCGTGAAGAGGGAAATCTACGCCAGCCTGGCCAGGGACTATTCCGCATCGGGGCGGTACGACAGATCTGAGGAACATGCTAACCGTGTCTTGAAGTTGGACAAGAAAAACCGGTGGGCTCTCGAATTTCTGATTGACATCAGTGAAAAGCAGAAAAAGTGGGAGAAAGCTTCAAAATATTTGCGCCGCCTGGAAAAAGTGACTCGTGAAGAAAAGTCCAAAAGGCACGCTTTTTACATCCTGATGCAAGGGCGGGATAGGGAAGAGGACGGCTTATTTCAGGAAGCAAAAGGTTTTTATAATAAAGCTATATCGGCAGACGATTCATTTGCTGATGCATATCTCTACCTTGGGAATCTTGCCGAGGATGAGGGGAACCTTGATGAGGCTGTTGCACAGTGGACAACATTTGCGGAAAAATCAGCAGGAGGCGGCAGACAGATTTACGGTAGACTGGAAAAGACCCTTTTTGAACTAGGAAGGTTTGGTGAGACAGAGGAGTTCTACCGTAAACTAAGTGAAAAAGATTCCAGTAATATGGATGCATTTTCTGGGCTCATCAATGTGCTGGCGGCGAAGGGTGAGTTTGATGAGGCCATCGCAATAGTAGATGATCTTACGAACCGAAATGGTCAGTCCGTAAGAATTCGCCTGGCGCGGCTGAAGCTGGAACTCCGGAAACGACAAGAGGATGAACTGTCCAACGAAGTGGACGAAATTGTCTCCCTCATGCACGGGGGACGCTGATGTAGCCATGATCAGACATTTTTCAATTATGCTCTCTTTTTCTTTGTTGGTCATGCCGGTATGGTCACAGGATTTTTCCGATCTGTTTCGAGAAATAGAGTTGGGCCACTTGGATGCTGTGAGAGCTCGCATTCCTCAGCTGATGGAGCAATATCCCGGCAACGATACTGTTATTTTTCTATCGGCCCTTGTGAAGGAGCGGGCGGAAGAAGCTGTCATTACCTATAAAACGCTTATCCAGAACTATCCCGATTCGCCCTTTGCTGATGATGCTATCGCAAAGGTAGGTGAATATCTCTACGCCCGGGGACTTTATACGCAATCCAGCAGAGAGTTGGCCAGGCTGCCGAGAGTCTATCCCAATTCTGAGCATCTTCAGCGGGTCATCGATCTTCAGATCAATTCACTCCTGGCCATTGGTGAAACTGACAGTGCGAAATACTATATTCAGAGTTATGGGGCGAGATTTCCCTCTCACGATTTCAACTACGATTTTTCTTCTGAGCGGCCCCTGGCCAGTCGGCCCCTGGGTGACACTGCACCTTCACCGCTCTCTGAAGGGATGAAACGGGCCGGTGCTTCTCCGGCGGTTTCAGTGCCACAGCGCTCTCAGACTGCTAGTGAGCCTGCTGTCTCAAATTCAAAGGCCAACGAGCCACAGCCCAGGAGAGAGCCGCCTCCACCGGAAAACATGGCACCGCCACCTCCTCCAAGACCGTTTGTGGTTCAGGTTGGGGCCTTCGGCGCACGGCAAAATGCTCTTCGGCAGGTTCAGCGACTCCAGCAGAGCGGATATGACGCTGAGGTGTGGCCTGTGACGGTGAAGGGAAAAAATCTATATGCAGTTCAGGTGATCCGTTTCGGCAATCGGTCAGAAGCGGAGTCCGCCGGGAAAAAATTGAAAAGAGATTTGGGCTTTAATTATTTGGTGATCAGACGCCCGGAGTAGCTCTGTTTGTGATTAGATGACCACGATAGCCATTATCTAAATTATCTAATCCACTTGAAAATGGGAATGATTGCGTGGCTGGTGCCCGCCACGGTCTTCAAAACCGTCGTCCCGCCGGAGAGGTGGGAGGTGAGTTCGATTCTCACACGTTCCCGCTAATGGTTAGATAACCTACATTACTTCTATTCTACCGTAGCAGATACGGGCTCCAGTTGTTTACTGGTGAGCCGGGAATTCAAAGGATTAAGCCTTTGAGTCAGTTCTCCGTCTAGCGCCTCCAAGTGCCCGTCCAGTTCAGCTGACAGTTCACCGAAAACCTTGTAGGCACCATCCGTCGGTTTGGCATCACCGTTCTCCACACTTCGGCGGAGAGAGGCGAGGCGGTTATTCAGACGTATTGGGAAGTTCAGAGGATCCTGTCCACTCTCATTTTTTGTCTGATAAAGTGCATCTTCGATTTTTGTAAGGTTTCCCATAAGGTCGGAGGACATCTTTCTGATCCTCCGGTCATTTGTCTTTTCCAACCGGTCATCGATCTGACCGCGGATGTGACGAATCTGTATGACCGCCTCATTGGCGGTGGAAGTTCTGTCCCTTATCTGTGAGGCGAGCTGGAACTGTTCCCGAAGATCCTGCTCCATCACACCTTCCAGGCGCGGATCCATTATTACGTTGAACTTGGCTGATTTTGTTATGCCATTCACGGTTACCCGTGCCTCGTAAGTTCCAGGAGGTGCCTTGGGACCATTTTGAGGCCGGCCGCTCCAGATGATAATCCCCTCAAACATGGTGGCACCTTTGTAACGTAAATTCCATTCCCATCGGTTCAGACCCTTGGCGGTAGTGGGCGGACCGGTGGTGCGAGTCCGGTACCAGGGGTTAATTTCCGTTTCCTCTTTTGCTATCGAGTCACCTACCACTGAAATCACCAGGTTACCTTCTGAATCGTAGACCTCAGTCTTAACTGAATCCACTTCTTCTCCCAGATAGTATTGGAGTGCAGCAGTCTGCGCACTGCGAACGGCTTCGTGAGGATTGAACAGTGTCAGCAATTCCACTGCTGTCCGGTCTGAGTATTCTCTTAGAGGGTCATAGTCGTCCAGAATCCAGAAACCTCTGCCGTGAGTTCCCAGGACCACATCGGAATTTTTGAGTTGGAGATCCCGGATAGGTGTATCAGGCAAATTGAGCTGGATGGACTGCCAGCTGTCCCCAGCGTCGAAGGAGACGTAGACGCCATGCTCCGTGCCGAGAAACAGGAGCCCCTCTTTCACGGAATCTTCCCGGACTGCGCGGGCAAAGTGACCATTCGCAACACCGTTCACAATTTTTGTCCAGGTTTTGCCGTAATCCCGTGTGCGCCAGACATAAGGTGCCCGGTCGTCTACCTGGTACCTGTTTGCAGCCACATAGGCGGTGCCTGGTGTGTGGGAAGATTCTTCAATGATAGAGATCCGGGAGAACTTTGGCATATCGGGCGGGGTGATCTTTGTCCAGGTGTTACCGCCGTCCCGGGTGATGTGCGTCAGTCCGTCATCGGAACCAGCCCAAATTGTATTAATATCGTGCTGAGAAGGTGTGAGGGCAAAGACAGTGGCATAAATCTCGGGCCCATTCATATCCATGGTGATGACTCCACCGGTGGGGCCGAGGGTAGATGGGTCAGCGTAGGTCAGATCAGGACTGATCTTTTTCCAGCTCTGCCCGTCATCTTCCGAAAGCCAGACATGCTGGGAACAGGTATAAAGCTTGTTCTCATCCAACGGGGAAAAGACAATGGGAAAGGTCCACTGCCACCGCTCGGGAAGAGCGCTTGCCGGTTCTCCTGAGAAAAAACGGGGGTAGACCTGAATATCCCTAATCTGCCCCGTCGAGCGGTCATAACGCGTTAATAGCGCGCCCTGGCTACCGGCATAAAAAATATCCAGCTTGGAAGGGTGCTGGGTAATGTAGCCACTTTCACCGCCGCCGGCTGAATAGTACCAGCCGTGGTTGGGTCCCCGGGCTTGCATATTGTTCCAACCGTCACTCGGGACACAAACAGTACTGTTGTCCTGCTGGGCACCGCAGACGTGGTAGGGGAAGTCGTTGGTGACATTTACATGATAGAGCTGGGTGGTGATATAATCCTGTTCCGTCCAAGTCTCGCCGCCGTTGATGGAGACATTCCCTCCGCCATCGTTGGAGTTTGTCATCCGTTTGGGATCGTTAGGATCAATCCAGAGATCGTGCTGATCGCCGTGGGGGGTACTGATCTGGGTATCGAATGTGACACCTCCGTCCGTCGATTTGTAGAGACGGGTGTTGAGGGCGTAGACCGTTTCCCTGTCCCACGGATCAGCCACAATACGGGAATAGTAAAAATGGCGTTGACGGATTTTCCTATCGTCATTGGTTCTTTCCCAGCTTTTTCCTCCGTCATCGGAGCGGAAGACGCCACCTTCCGGTGCTTCAACTATAGCCCAGACACGATTAGCATCAGCAGGAGAGACTGCCATACCGATCTTACCTATGGGCCCTTCCGGCATACCAGGATTCTTGGTCAATTCTGTCCATGTATCTCCACCATCGGTAGATTTATAAATACCGCTAAATGGCCCGCCACCCCACATTTTCCAGGCTCTTCTGTAGACTTGCCAAAGAGAGGCGTAGATCACTTTAGGATTTGTCCTGTCAATGGAAATGTCAACACCTCCCGCCTTAGGGCTTTTATAAAGAATTTTCTCCCAGCTATTGCCGCCATCTTTGGAGCGGAAGATGCCTCTCTGTTCGTTGTCACCATAGGGGTGCCCCAGTGCTGCTACATAAACAATGTCCGGATCGGTGGGATGAATTCGGATTCGGGCTATGGCCTGTGTTTCCCGAAGACCAACGTGGCGCCAGGTTTCACCGCCGTCTGTTGATCTGTAGACGCCGTCACCCTGAGTGATGGAGCCGCGAAGCTGCGTCTCCCCACCGCCGATGTACACAATGTCGGGGTTGGTTTCCGCCACAGCCACAGCTCCGATAGAAGAAGAGGTGATCTTGCCGTCGGTTACCGGAAACCAAGTGTTGCCGCCGTCTGTGGTTTTCCAGAGTCCCCCTCCGGTAGCGCCGAAGTAGTATTCGTTGGGCCGGCCGGGACTACCCATAGATGAAAGAGACCGTCCTCCCCGGTTGGGACCGATATTCCGCCATTCGAGATTGTTGAAAAAAGTTTCGTCATATTTTTCGGCCTGTAGTGCGACAAAGCTGCTGAAAAGAATCAGTAAATGGGTAAACCGTCTCATCATTGTCTCATCCTCCGTTCTTGATGTGAACTCGCTCCAATATATTGGAAGTGTGGTGTGACTACCACAGCAGAGAGTAAGAAATTATGGGCAGAGATGCAATTGCTTCTCACACAGCTCCATCTTGAAGAATCGCACAATTGTGGGTAGTTTCCGGTGAGAGAGGTTTGAGGGGAAGAGTTAGTAATATATGAACAGTATAATTGATGAACTGAAAGACCGGAAGGTGATCCGGACTGTGGTCTCTTACGCCGTAGTAGCGTTTGTCATCATGCAGCTGGTGGAGATCGTTTTTCCCATCTTTGACTTTCCGAAATGGACGGCCCAGTTCGTTATTATACTGCTGGCGCTGGGGCTGCCAGTGAGTGTGGTTGTTTCGTGGATATTCGACCGGACACCGGAAGGATTTGTTAAGGCAGTTCCAACATCATCAAGCGTAAGCAAAACGGAAGATGATACCAGACCGTTCTATGCCAGGAAGCGGAATATTTTTCTCGTGGCAGGGGTTGTAGGGGGGCTCGCCATTGGCTGGCTTGTGCCGAGAGGCGACCGGGAAGCTGAGCGGATAGCCGAACGTTCTATCGCCGTTTTACCGTTCGATAATCTCAGCGACAGCAAGGAAGACGAATATTTCTCTGATGGCATTACGGAAGAGATCATTACACAGCTTTCAAAGGTGAGCGACCTGCTGGTCATTTCCCGGACGTCTGTTCTCCAGTACAAGGGGACCACCAAGACTATCAGGGAGATCGGGGAAGAGTTGGGTGTGGCAGCCATACTTGAAGGGAGCGTCAGACGTGACGGGGACAATCTGAGAATAACGGGTCAGCTCATTGATACCGATAGTGACCTGCATCTGTGGGCAGATACTTACGACCGAAGAATGGAAAACATTTTCCAGATACAGACAGATGTGGCGACACGCATAGCAAAGGCTCTCGATGCTCGAATTTCGAGGTCAGAAAAGAAATCTATGGCCACGGTACCCACTCAAAATGTGGAAGCGTACACGCTTTACCTTAAGGGAAAAACTGAATATTTAAAATACACGTATGAAGGTTTTGAAAAGTCCATCGATTACTACAAGCAGGCACTGAAGCTTGATCCGTCTTATGCTCTTGCCTACAGCGGTATGGGAGATTCATATGGTCAAATGTTTATTGACAATCAGGATGAATTATACAGTGAACTGTCCATTCAATCATCAGAGAAGGCTCTTTCAATTAATAAGGATTTAGCTGAAGGGTATAAAGCTAGAGCTCTTATCTCAACTTATTTGGGCCGCATCTCCGAGGCAATTGATATGAACAAACGAGCCATTGAGTTGGGCTATTTTATGGCCGAGTCAAACTTAGCCTTCGCTTATTGGTGGCAAGGTGATTTGAGTAAGTCTTTGAAGCATCATTTACGGGGCCGACAGAGTGATCCCTACAACTTGCGTGTTGTGTACATTCTTGCTCTGGCCTATCAAGCTCTGGAAGACTATGATGAATTGCACAATCTAATTTCGGATGCGATGGAGAAACATCCTGACGGTTTTGAACTTCACGATATATTGATAACGCAATACTGTATAGAAGGGAACTGGAAAAAGGCGAGAGCC
This sequence comes from Fidelibacterota bacterium, assembly GCA_004124465.1. Classification (GTDB taxonomy): domain Bacteria; phylum Fidelibacterota; class Marinisomatia; order Marinisomatales; family S15-B10; genus UBA2125. Next base: position 167 of record SCKS01000046.1, on the reverse strand, counting down.
ACCATGGAACGTCTCTTGTTGCTTAGGCCCAACGACAATCATGCTCATCGAGTTGCGGCGGACCTTTTCCTCTTTGCCAGGGATTACAACGCTGCCCTAGACCATCTCCAGAAGATGAAGCATGTCCCGCCTGATTATAAGATAGCTTTAGCCTATGTTCTGTTGAA
>SCKS01000114.1 GCA_004124465.1 Fidelibacterota bacterium | reverse complement strand
CTTAGCGGTTCTCGATTCATGGTACGGCCGGCCAGTTCCCCGAAAGCGGGCAGGACGATTAACTGTTCAGGTATTTTTTCATACCTGTCAGATTCCAGCAGAGGCACTCGAAGCCAGCATGGTTCACTATGCAGCTTATCCAGTCTATCTCTGAAGGATAGCGCCGGATGCCCATGTCCCATCACCAGGATCTCGGAATTCATGACCTCCTGGGAAGGCCAGGCATGGCCGTGGATCATTCCTACATTGCCTATCACACAACCGCTTGATTCATGGAAAATTACCTCAGACGGTGCCTGTTCCTTCAGACCCCCATCATGATTACCGGGAATTACCTCGACCTTGGCTATGCGGGTCGTGGCCATGAAAAATTGATCAATATCGGTTCGTTGCTGTTTACTGTTATGGGGGACTTGATGCTTGACATCACCCAGCAGAATCAATCTCTTTGACTTTGTCTGCTTGAGCAACTTCAATACTTTTTCGGTACGGGGTGTTGCCCTGTTGGGAATCCAGACCCCATCCCGAAGCATCTCGGCCTCGACTCCATAATGAAGATCCGATAACAGCAATGCCGACTCTTCTTCAAAGTGAAGCGCGGGTGAACCATGAACTGGAACTAAATTCATAGACCCAGATCGCCTACGACGAAGTAGGCACCGATCAGATAGCCTAGGATTGCGCCACCATTCAGTAACGGAAGACCGGCTTGAGGTCGCCCACTGAGAACATAGGTCATCAATATCCAGAACCCAATCAAACTACCTACCATAGAGAAAATCCCCACCGTCCAACCCAATGCTACCTTGGAGGACACGACCAGAGCTCCAGGAATCACAAGGTCTCCCAGACCCATGAACAGGGCTTCACGCTTCTCTCCCTTCTCAATCTGGTCGGCCAGACTTCCCTGATCAAGAAATGAATAGCCCTTGGATTTAGGAATTACCAACAGTATCGGTAATTTGAGATTCATGACCGAATCCGCTAGGTCAACCATATGACCTGTCTGGTAGACCGCCCAGGCATCGTAAATCGCCAGACCAACAAGAAGTAGAAGTGCGGGGAGCAGACCAAAGGAAATTCCGAAGATAGCCGCGACACCAGCTGCCAACAAGACGCCGGCAATGTCAATCACGTACCATTCAGGATAGGTCATTAGCAAAAACGTCAATTCGATTGCCAGACCTGTAGCCCCAATATAACCTGCCACGCCAGTTATCCCTACGGTATGAAAAAAAGGATAAAAGACGTAAATGAAAGTAACACCGATTGCGGATAGAAATATCAATTGGAGAATCCATTCCAGACCCTGTTTGGCAATCCATAGGACAAAGGCTGTGAAGACCAGAATTATACCGATGTAAACCACTGAATTAAGGGGGTCATCTGGATTCTCGAAGGCTTGTACCTCTGCTTCCTCATAAGCTGGTACAAGATACATGGCCAGCATATGCGAAACCACGAAACAGAGGGCCAAGGCCAGAATTGCCAGACGGTTCTCTTGCCATGCCTGTGAAAGGCTTAATTCTGTCTGTTCCGTGTCTGACATACAGCGCTCACTTGAGTGGTCATTAAAGGTGCTTGGTCATCTTTATTATGCCATCTTTTGTGGACGAAAACACGCGGGTGTAGTGTAGCCTGGTATCACTCAAGGTTGCCAATCTTGGAACCCGGGTTCAAATCCCGGCACCCGCACCAATCTATAATTCGTCTAGTTTGCCAAAGACATCATCCATACCGGATTTGTCTTCTTCCTCATCGGACTTCTTCTCTTTCTTCTTGGGGGCATTCTCAGGGTCATCGAGCTCGCTAAGCTTGCTCAAAATATCATCGACACCGGATTCGCCAGGATCTGGAGCAGGTTCAGCTGGTTCTTCTATGACTTCAGCCTCGGGAACTGCCTCGATCACCTCAGCCTCTTCCACTTCTGAGGCCATTACTATCTCTTCGATGGGCTCATCTGCAATTTCCACGTCCTCTACTTCAGCCTCAACTACTTCGACCACCTCTGCCTCCACTTCAGCTACCTCGACCACCTCTGCGGCCATTTCAATCTCCTCAATGGGTGCATCTGCGACTTCCTCTACTTCTGCTTCAACTATCTCGACCTCACCCACTGTAGATTCAACTACCTCAACCGGAATGGTGGTAACAATCTCAGCCTTGCTGGCATTATCAAGACTTGAAACATCCAGGCTTGCACCTTCCTTGTAAAGATCCACTCTCTCGAAGACTGCAGTGGAAACACCGGAGGATTGACCTCCCTTGGCCTCATAATCCAGATGGACATTCAAGGACGCCTGTGTTGATTTCAATGGTTCGAAATAGAGGGTTACGCCAACTTCGTCATTGGCCTTAATCGGTTTCAACTCAACTTCGGTCACGGAGTGCTTCAGTGAAGGTTCAGTCTTGACAAGTTTCAAGTAATCAGCACCATATTCAAGACTGAATTTGGCTCCTTTAAGCTGTTTCTTGGAGTAATTGTTAATCATCAAGTTGACCTGTACAAAGCCAGCAATCTGACTCCAGCTGGACCTCAGGCTTACCTCCTTCAAAGCCTGCAGTTCGTGAATCATGCCCTTGGTGACGGATTTACTTAGAGCCATCACTGGTTCCAGATGCTTGAGACTGCCACTCAAACTATCAATATCGCCATCCCAGTTCTTCAAGATTGAACCAAATTCATCCTCCATCTTGGTCAATGCCCGTCCCATTCTTGATCTCAGGTCACGATTGGCCTCACCATATACTACAGAAGCTAGGATAGTGTGCTTTCCTCTCTCCAGAATTACTTGGTTCTCTCCATAATCAATTGAACCCAGATTACCGGTGGTCTGGAATGAATCCTTTACGAAATCATTGATAGCCGTCAGCATACTGCTCATGATGTCAGAATCGACTTTCGCCTCTTCATCCATCAGACTGGTGATCATGCGTCCATCATTGTAGATCAGGTACATTTCCTGAATCTTGTAAGGTGCATGTCCTTTCTCAGAACCAATGTCCTGAACATTGATAATGCGGGTAACTGTCTGTGGAAGAACGGCCTGGATCTTGGATAGTAACTTAGCTGCCTGTGGAATATGGGAATAAGTCGAGGCGACCTGCCTCACAATATCTATATCGACACCCAATTTCTTCAGCTCATCAAGCGTAAAGTTCTGGAACAATGTATCTGCCAAGGCCAATAATGAGATCTTCTGCCTTGATGGGGTACGCTTGTATCTCTCATAAGTCGAGTTCCAGACATCGCTCACAACTTCCTTCTTCAGGCTCTGGAAAAGTCCGGAATCCGCAAATAAACGGTTAATCATTCGCAGCTCACTGCTGAATGGATTCATGTCCCCCCAACCTTGTAGGACGTCAGGCCAAGTATCGTGTGGGAATCTGATCACGCTGTCATTGATCGGCAGATAGGCCAGCACCAAATTGAGAGTTTTGGGATTCATCTTGTCATCCAGTTTCTCTTCAGTATGCTTAGACAGGACCTCTACGTAGGCATCAAAGAAATAATCGTTACAATAACGTTCTTCCATATGATCTGAAAGAAAGATCAAGGATGCCAAGGCATGTAATCCACCGGATCTGTATTCCTCACCATCCTTGAGGAGTCTCTGCAACAATTGGGCAACATAGTTTATCATTCCCTTGATGGAATTCTCCTTGATATATTCCTCGGATAGACTCTTGACGCTACGATGCATCATCTCCCTCACCATCGACCAGACGTAAATCGGACTGCCTTCTGAATATTCGGCCAGCAGGTCAATAGCTTTCTCATTGAAACCAATGCTCTGGAAGGTCATCATCTTCTTGATCATTTCCTTCATATCCAGCTCGTTGAATAGTGGAACTGTCAGTCTGTCAA
>SCKS01000045.1 GCA_004124465.1 Fidelibacterota bacterium | reverse complement strand
GAATTCAAGAAAGATAGGCTCCATCACGAGTGGATTTTCTGGTATCCCAGCGGCAGCGGCGTGAAGCGGTCGGTCGCTACTTACTTAAGAGGCAAGTTTCACGGCCCTTACGGGCGTTGGTATGAAAACGGTCAGCAGGAGATGGAGGGACACTACTATCGCGGTGAGCGAACGGGTGATTGGAGTTGGTGGTATGAATTGGGACAACTTCGATCGAGAGGATTTTATAAGAGAGGAAAACGGACAGGCAAATGGATCTTTTGGGATACGAAAGGAAAAATTACTCGAGAAATGAATTTCAACTCATCAGATTGACTTCAAACATTGTCTTTAAGGAACACTACTTATGTCATTTTTCACCACCACCCTTTTAATATGAAAAAGACCCGTGATATTGATTAAACCTATATCAGTCGGCATTTTCATTTTTAATGATGTGGAGGTTCTGGATTTCACCGGCCCCTTCGAAGTTTTTTCCACAACACGCAAGCAGGCAGGTGGAAAAGAAAAGTATCTTTATTCTGTTTGCCTCATCGGGCCCAACGATGGTGCCATAACGACAAAAGGTGGCATGGAAGTGAAACCCCATTTTTCCATTAGCTCACATCCTCAACTGGATCATCTTATCGTTCCCGGTGGCTATGGCACCCGGCCGCTCATGCACGATGAATCCGTAATTGATTGGATCCGGTCATTCGACCCAAAGAGTATACGGTTGGCATCTGTCTGTACTGGGAGTTTACTTCTCGCCAGCGCCGGGCACCTTGACGGAAAGCGTGCCACTACTCACTGGACCGTTCTGGACATGATGGAAAAGTCCTTTCCCGAAGTTCAGGTGGACAGGGATTGTCACGTCATCATTGATGAAACTGTTTTCACTTCGGCGGGAGTCTCCGCCGGCATCGATCTTGCTCTCCATATGGTCAGACTCGATTTTGGAGAAGCGCAGGCGGATTGGACCGCTCGCCACATTGAGTACGCTTTTGATAGTGATAACTTTCAGCGACGACTCGATATAAATCGTAGCTGACTAAAGTTTTATCATATTATCCTAGGCATGAATTCCTCATCGGAATTTCTTAAACTCTCTATCTTTCCCACTTGTGACAGAAAAAAGTAAGGAGACTATTCCGATGTATAGACAGTATGTTGCACTGCTGATATCATTTGCTCTCATGGGGTGTTCCACACCTCCATCAGAAGCTTCTCCTGCCGCTGCTATTTCCACCTTGGATGCCGGCTTCGATGCGAAGGCTCAGCGGAAATTGGAGAAACAGTTTGATTCTTACCTCAATCCTGATAATCTCCGGGAGTGGATGAAACATATGTCTTCAAAGCCCCATCATGTAGGTTCTCCATGGAGCAAGCAGAACGCGGAGTATATTGCCGCCAAATTTGAGGAATGGGGATATGAAACTGAGATCGAACAGTTTGATGTTTTGCTCCCCATCCCAAAGGTGAGACTTCTAGAAATGGTTTCACCTACTCGATTCACAGCTGAGCTTAAGGAGCCTGTTCTGGAAGAAGATGCCACCTCGTCCGTCATGGAGGATCGTCTCCCCGGATATAATGCCTATTCAGCCGATGGTGATGTGACAGCCGAATTGGTTTATGTCAATTACGGAATTCCTGCCGATTATGAAATCCTGGAACGTCAAGGTATAGATGTGAAAGGAAAGATTGTCATAGCCCGCTATGGAGGTTCCTGGCGTGGGATCAAACCGAAAGTAGCCTACGAAAAAGGAGCCATTGGTTGTATTATTTTCTCTGACCCCAGAGATGACGGCTACATGCAAGGCGATGTTTATCCTGAGGGACCGTACAGAATGAAGCACGGCATCCAGCGGGGATCGGTGGTGGACATGCCTATGTATCCTGGCGATCCTCTTACTCCAGGCTACGGTGCTGTGGATGGGGCCAAACGCCTCGATTACAAGGAAGCCCCTACCATTATGAAAATTCCTGTGCTTCCCATTTCTTATGCTGATGCCCAACCACTCCTGGAAGCCATGCAAGGTCCTGTGGCACCGGCCAGCTGGCGGGGGGCATTACCCATCACTTATCACCTAGGACCAGGGCCCTCAACAGTTCACCTGAAATTGGAATTTGAATGGAAACTTAGGACAGCTTACAATCCCGTGGGAAGGATGGTTGGAAACCAGTATCCCGATGAATGGGTTATGAGAGGGAATCACCATGATGGTTGGGTATTCGGAGCTTCGGATCCCATCAGTGGAATGGTCTCTCTCATGGAAGAGGCACGGGCCGTGGGTGAACTGGTAAAAACAGGATGGCGACCGAAGCGGACCATCATTTACGCCGGCTGGGATGCGGAAGAGCCAGGTCTTTTAGGTTCCACCGAGTGGGTGGAACACCACAAGAGGGAACTTAGCGAAAAGATGGTGGCATATATCAATACAGATGGCACCAGTCGAGGATTCCTTGGTATCAGTGGTTCACATACGCTGGAGAAGTTCGTGAACGAAGTTAGAGAAGAGGTGGATGATCCTCTTGTGGACGCTTCTTTGCAGGAAAGGCTTAGGGCGAGGATGATGGTTAATGGAAGCAAGTACGCTGACAGGAAAGATCTTCCCATTGGTGCTCTGGGTGCTGGCTCAGACTATACACCTTTTCTTCATCATGCCGGTATTGCCTCACTGAATATGGGTATGGGAGGCGAGGCCGGCGGTGGTTCTTACCATTCCGTTTACGACTCCTTCGATCACTATACCCGCTTTATGGATCCAACTTTTGAGTATGGTGTGACCCTTGCAAAATCAACGGGCCGAGTGACACTTCGGCTTGCTGATACCGATGTGCTGCCATTTCGGTTCACGAATTTTGTGGATCATGTGACGCAGTATGCAAAAGAGTTGAAAGAGTTTGCGGTAGAGATTAGAGAGAAGACCAAACACAACAACACACTTGTTGATCAAAACGCCTATTCGCTGGCAGCTCATCCGGATAAAACTTACGTTTCCCCAATAAAGCTTGATTCTGTTCCTTTGTTCGATTTTTCACCTATTGACAACGCTCTTGCCCGTTTGAGAACAAGTGCGAACAGATATGAGGTAGCGTTGACAAATAACATCAAAAAGGGCGGACGTCCATCCGGGGACGAAGCTCAAAACCTTAACCAGATTCTTATGAAAAGTGAACGGGCCATGATGAGGGAAGAGGGTCTTCCCCGTCGGGATTGGTTCAAGCACATGATCTATGCACCTGGGCTTTATACCGGTTATGGCGTCAAAACTCTCCCTGGTATACGGGAAGGGCTGGAGGAACGAAAATGGGATGAGGTCAATCTGTTTATCGGTGAAGTGGCGGCGGCACTCAACCGCGTTGCTGACGATTTGGACAGGGCTACTTCCCTGCTATAGTAAAGGAGATCCATATTATGAAAAAAGTGTTTAGAGCATTAGTCTGTTTATTAACTGTTCTCACAGTCAGGGCAGCTAACGATAGGCTGGCGGTCATAAACGCAAAACTCATCGATGGAGAAAGCGACCGTGTCCAAAGCGATGTCACAGTGCTCATTTCCGAAGGGAAAATTGAGTCAGTCAAACGGAATGGTAAAGTACCGAAAGGTTATGAAACTATTGACATTGCCGGAGCAACACTTATGTCCGGTTTCATTGACGCCCATACCCATATCAGGTCACTTTCTTCGGCGAAGCGTGCTCTGGAGTCTGGTGTTACTACGGTACGGAGTGCCAGCACGCCTAATTATCAGGATGTCAATATCCGGGAACTGGTGAAATCAGGCGCCCTCTCCGGTCCCGATATGGTGGCGACCGGTGTGTTTGTTACACCAAATCTCGGCGAAACGGTTCTGGCTGATCCGCGCCTCGCTGCTCTCATGAATGGGGTCAACAGCGAGGAGGAGCTTCGAATGCTGGTTCGCATCAATGCTGACCGAGGAGTGGACTTTATCAAGACACGAGGCACAGAACGGGCTGGATTGCCCAACACTGATCCCCGAAAGCAGACTTATACCCAAGCACAGCTGACCGCAATTGTGGATGAAGCCAGAAAACACAATATCCCGGTTATGGCTCACGCCCATGGTGATGAAGGAGGTTACGCTGCTGTGGCCGCGGGGGTGAGAAGCATTGAACACGGCACTTATCTCAGCGAAAAAACCCTGAAGTTGATGAAGCAGAAGGGGACATATCTTGTCCCCACATTTACAACGGTGGTGGATCTTACCGAACCGGGTGGAGACTACGACAATCCTGTGCTTTTCATTCGTGGTCAACATATGCTGTCAGCCTTAGAAAAAACGGTAAAACGTGCCTATGAAATGAAAATAAAAATTGTTACTGGCGCAGATACCGGATACGGTCCTAACAGCGTCACCCGGGTGGGAATGGAAATCGCCAACTTCGTGAAGCTGGGGATGAAACCGATGGATGCCATCCGCTCCGCCACAAGCGTCGGTGCGGAGCTACTACAAATTTCTGATAGAACAGGTACTGTCACCGTGGGCAAGGAAGCTGATCTTGTTGTGGTTCCTGACAATCCGTTGGAAGACATACGTTCCGTTCAGGATGTGGTGTTGGTCATCAGTAACGGTGCGATTGCCATGAACCGTTTGCCGTTCAGGAAGGAGTAGATGATGAAGTTTCCCCGATACCAGTTAATATTAATCTCTGTGGCAATTGCATTGTCTTTTCTCCCCGCCACGCCTCAAAAACCGCTGAGGATTTTCATCTCTGTGGATATGGAAGGTATCGGAGGTATTGGAACGAGCGAGATGACACGCCACGGCGGAAAGGATTATGAAACCGGCCGCCACCTTATGACAGGAGAGGTAAATGCAGTGGTAGAGGCTATTTTTGAGAATGGACCTGCAGAGATTTTGGTAAATGACTCTCACGGTGATATGCAAAATCTCCTACATCAGGATCTCGATTCGAGAGTCATTTACATTCAGGGAAATATAAAACCGCTTGGCATGGTACAGGGTCTCGACGAGTCGTTCGATGGTGCGATCTTTTTAGGCTATCATGCCCGCGCCGGCACAGCCCGGGGATTCTTGGCCCACACAGGCTCAGGCTCCGTTAAAGGACTGTGGCTTAACGGAAAAGAAGTGGGTGAGGGCGGACTTAATGCCCACTATGCCGGGGAACAGGGTGTTCCTGTCATTCTGGCGGCGGGGGATGATGTATTTACTGACCAGTTCGGTAGACTAGTGAAGTGCGAACTGGTTACCACCAAGACAGCGGAAACTGCTCAGGTAGCTCGTCTGAAACATGGTGAAGTGGTCCGCCAGGAATTGGCAGAAGCCACCAGAAAAGCGCTGATAAATCTGAAAAAAGCCAAACCGTTCAAAGTAAGTAATCCCGTTAAAATTAAAATGAGATTTTCGAGCACTACTCACGCCGAGGTATTACAAGCCATTCCAGGAATGAAACTTATTGACGGCTTCACGGTGTCTTATGAAGCTAATAATATGCAAGAGGCCTATCCTTTTATAAGACTGATATATAAGTATGTGAAGTCTTAAAAGAGTCTTAATGAATTCAGCGTCCCTCGAACTCAAACGATCCCTAGGTATCTTTGACGGCATAGGCCTCCTCGTGGGGATCACCATTGGTGCCGGGATCTACTCTACTCCACAGATCATCGCCGCCTACCTTAGTTCTTACGGCACTATCATGCTCCTCTGGATTGGTGTAGCTCTCTTTGTCTATGTGGGAAGTCTCATCTACGCGGAGCTGGGTAGTCGGTTCCCTGAAACGGGCGGAGAATATGTTTATATTCTTAAGGCTTTTGGGCCGTTTTGGGGATTCCTGTTCGGTTGGGCTCAGCTCTTTATCATCCGCACCTCACCGGCCGCTGGCCTCTCGCTGGTTACCGCCAACTATATTGGTTTTTTCATTGACCTGAATCGGACGGAAAAAATCATTATCGCACTGTCAGTCTTAGCCCTGTTCGGAGCATTGAATGTGGCTGGAGTAAATAAGGCCAGTTTCTACAATAAACTTTCTTCAGCAGTAAAGATTGGTGGGTTGGCGATCTTGGGTGTCGTCGGGATGCTGCTACTGAACGGTAATGGGGATTTTCTGAGTCAAACCGCTCATCCAACAGCTACACTCGGTCCGGTGGGGAATGTTATTGCAGCGCTCATGCTTGTCCTCTTTTCTTACATCGGCTGGGACAGGGTCGGCTATGTTGCAGGGGAGATGAAGAACCCGCGTAAGGTTATACCGCTCAGCATGTTTCTCGGTATGGGTATCATCATTGCCCTTTACCTTTTGATGAATACGCTTTATCATGCTACGCTGGGTATGGAAGGGATGCGGGGCAGTACCATTGTCGCTTCTGACGCGGCGGTACAGATCTTTGGATCAGTCGGGGCAGCAGTGGTTTCCCTGCTTGTCATTGTCTCCGCAACAGGTAGCATTAACGGTACCATCATGTCCGCTAGCCGTGTCTATTACGCCATGGCAAGGGATGGTCTGCTTTTCAAGTGGCTGGATTATATCCACCCCAGATTTCAGACCCCCACCCGTGCCATCTTTGCTCATTGCGTATGGGGAGCCGTCATCCTGGTCGTCCGTGGAACATTTGAGACCATCGTCGCCGGAATGGTTTTTGCCATTCTCATCTTCTACACCTTTACCACCATCGCGTTGTTCAAATTCAGAAGAGAAGGAGCTGGATCCAGTGATGCCTATGAGATTCCCGGTTTTCCTGTTGTTCCGGGGCTCTATCTGGCGGGGATCGTAATTCTCATCTGTCTCCGGGGCTACTATGAGTGGGGGAAATCTGCCCAGGATTTAGCATTCGTGCTGACGGGGATTCCTGTATATTTTCTCTGGTTCAGATCAAAAATAGACAGTTGATGGCATAAAGTGATGGTAACAATACTTAATGGAGGTTCTATGAAACGTGCACTTCTACTTGTTTTCGTGACCACTATAATATTTGCCGGTGAGGAACCGGACAGTCTGGGGAATGCGCTCCCCATGGAGCCAACCAGGACAGTCTCCTTTACAACAGATGAAGGAACGTGGCTCTCTCTGGATATTTCTCCCGAGGGAAAGACTATCGTCTTCGAACTCCTTGGTGATCTTTACACACTTCCAATCCGAGGTGGCAAGGCTACCCGTATCACTTCCGGGATGGCTTTCGATTCACAGCCGGCCTATTCGCCTAGCGGTGATTGGATTGCGTTTCTCAGTGATCGTGATGGTGCGGAAAATTTGTGGATTGCTCGAGCTGACGGCAGTGAACCAAAGCAGCTAAGTAAGGATACCAACAAGTCCTTTGCTTCTCCCACATGGACGCCGGATGGCGACTATGTCATGGCATCTCGGTCCGGCTGGGGAACTTTTGAGCTTTGGATGTACCACGTGAAGGGCGGTTCAGGGGTGCAGATCACAAAGGCGAGCCCAGCTGGTGACACACCGAGAAGCCGTCAGCACAACGCCCTCGGCGCTGACCTATCTCCCGATGGAAAGTTCATCTATTATGCTCGACGCATAGGCGGTTTTTCCTATAATGCCCAGTTTCCCATGTGGCAAATCGCCCGTCGCGATATGGTCACCGGTGATGAAGATGTCATTACCAGAAATGAGGGAAGTGGCATCCGCCCAGTAATTTCGCCCGATGGCAAAAAGATGGTCTACGGTACAAGGTATAAAACCAAGACCGGGCTCCGAATTCGCGATCTTGAAACAGCTGAGGACAGTTGGCTCATCTATCCTGTACAAAGGGACGATCAAGAGTCGCGCTTTACGCGGGATCTTTTGCCGGGCTACGCCTTTCATCCCAACGGAAGGGAAATTATTCTTACTTATAATGGGCAGATTCACCGTGTGAATGTCAGCACCGGCAAATCACGGCGGATATCTTTTGAGGCCGAAGTAGAGCAGAAGATGGGTCCAGATCTCAACTTTCCCTACAGGGTAGCTGACGGGCCAGTCCGGTCCCGTATCATCATGGATCCCGCTGCATCCCCCGATGGGAAAAAACTTGCTTTCTCTACGTTTACCCATCTTTATACGATGGAATTTCCTGTAGGAACACCCAAACGTCTTTCATCAAAGGATGTAGGTGAATTTCAGCCTGCCTGGTCACCGGACGGAAAATGGCTTGCTTATGTGACGTGGGCCCATGCGGGCGGCCACATTTGGAAAGTGCGTGCTCGTGGCGGGAGCCCCATAAAGCTCACTAGAACACCCGCCTTTTATGCTGAACCGGTATGGACTCCGGATGGAGAAAGAATTGTTGCATTGAGAGGTTCGGCTTATCTGAGAATTCAATCACCCAGTGAATTTGGTGGACCAAACACACCCATGGATCTAGTTAGTGTAGATGCCAATGGTAGCGACTTTAAAATGATACTTCCTGCACGGGGTTTGGGCAAGCCTCACTTCCTAGAAGGTAAGTCCGATCGTGTTTACCTCTACAGCGGAAGAAACGGTATTGTTTCCGTGAGACTTGATGGCTCCGATAGGCGGGAACATCTCAATGTCAAAGGAAAAGGAAATTATAACTCTACAGAACCGGTGCCCGCTAGGGACGTTCAGCTGAGTCCCAATGGAAAGTGGGCCTTGGCCAGTGTTCAGAACCAGCTCTACTTCCTGGCGGTTCCCAAGGTTGGCGGTTCGGCGCCAATGGTAAATGTTAGCTCTCCCTCAGTTCCAGTAATAAAATTAACTAACATCGGTGCTGACTATTTTGGGTGGAGCGATGGCGGGAAAGAGGTTACATGGTCCATCGGTTCAACATTCTATAGCATGCCAGTCGATTCTCTCTCCTTTGAAGAGATTGAGAAGGAAAAAAGTGAAGATACAGAAGATGATTCAGATGGCGAGGAAGAGCCAAAACCATTACTGGAGGAAGCTCCTTTTATTCAAGCTGTGGAGGTTATTGTTGAAAAGGAACGATATTCACCTACCGGTACAATTGTTTTAAGTGGTGCACGTGTTATCACCATGAATGATAATCAGATTATTGAGAACTGTGATATTGTTGTTAAAAATAACAGAATCTCACGCATTGGTAGAATCGGTACCGTACGCATTCCCGACGATGCTGCAATTTTTGATGTATCAGGGATGACGATTGTTCCCGGTTTTATCGATACTCATGCCCACTGGATGGAAGTGAGGAAGGGTGTATTGGATCTCCAAAACTGGAGTTTCCTTGCCAACATTGTTTACGGCGTGACTTCCGGCCTAGATGTTCAGACATCCACCAATGATGTGTTTGCTTATCAGGATCTGGTGGAGACGGGACAGATCGTCGGTCCTCGGGCATATAACACTGGGCCTGGAATTTTTTCCAATAACAACTTCCAGAGTATGGAAGAGGCTAAGGGTGTCATTAAGCGGTATCGGGATCACTACCGGACACGGAACCTGAAATCCTATGTAGTAGGTAATAGGAAGCAGCGTCAGTTTGTCACCATGGCTGCCCACGAACTGGGTATGATGCCTACAACGGAGGGAGCATTGGATTTAAAATTAGATCTCACACATGCTATCGATGGCTTCCACGGAAACGAACATGCGCTTCCTATTGTGCCACTCTACAAGGATGTGGTTGAGTTCATTGCTCGGAGCGGCATGACTTATACACCAACCCTTCTTGTGGCTTATGGTGGTCCTTGGGCGGAGAACTATTTCTACACCAACACGGAAGTTCACGATAACAAAAAAATTCAGCGCTTCATACCCGATAACATTGTGCAGGCGAGGACGCGTCGTCGCCCTTGGTTCCGGGATGATGAACATGTTTTCCCGAAGCTGGCGGCCCAAGCCGCTAAAATTACCCGCGCCGGTGGGCGCGTGGGCGTGGGTGCTCACGGACAGCTTCAGGGCATTGGTTACCACTGGGAGCTGTGGGCGCTCCAGAGCGGTGGGATGACAGAGATGGAAGCGCTGAGAGCTGCTACCCTCCATGGAGCTGAAATCATCGGTGTTGGACAAGATCTGGGTTCCATCGAAAACGGAAAACTGGCTGATATGATCATTCTTAAAGAGAATCCTCTGGAAGATATTAAGAATACCAATACTATCAGATACGTCATGGTGAATGGTGAACTTTTCGATGGCAACACGATGAAAAAATTGTGGCCTGAAGAGAAGGAGATGGAACCGCTCTGGTGGTGGGACGACGGTCCGGTAGAAAGATGAGAAAACTCTTTCTTATTGCTTTTTTGTTCATATTTGTTACCTGTGAGGATGAGGAAGAACAACTCTGCAACATAAAGGCAACACTAGAAGACTACAGCGATCTGGACGGTTGTGGGTTTGTCCTTATGTTAGAGGACAGTACTATCCTAGAGATAGGAGATTATGATGAAGAGCCAGACTTTAGTTTCAGAGACGGAATGACAGTGAATATCACCTACGAAGAGATGAAAGGTATCGCTACCGCTTGCATGGTAGGTACTATTGTTCGAATTACCTGTATGGAAAAGAACGGGAGTGAAGGCTGAACTGATTTTCAGTGACGAGTGATTCAAATTGTGGAGAAAAAAACTCACCGTCAGCATATAGACGTCCTGACCAACGGTATTACACTCCATACCGTCCAGGCCGGACCGAAAGATGGACCGCTACTTATCTTTCTCCACGGCTTTCCCGAGTTCTGGTATTGTTGGCACAGGCAAATCGATTTTTTTGCTGAAAAAGGGTTCCGTGTCATGGTACCCGATCAGCGGGGCTATAACACCTCATCCAAACCATCCGGAATCTCACCGTACCGCGTTGACTTTATCGCCCGGGATACAATAGGCCTCATAGAATACGCCGGTCGTAGGAAAGCGTGCATCGTAGGGCACGACTGGGGCGGCGCTACTGCCTGGTGGCTAGGACAACGCTATCCTTCATGGGTCGAGAAACTGGCAGTCCTAAACTGCCCTCATCCCAGCGTCATGAGAGAACATCTGTACAATAATCAGACCCAGCGGAAAAAGAGCTGGTACATCTTTTTCTATCAGCTTCCATGGCTGCCGGAGTGGACCATGTCCCGGAAAGACTGGGAGTTCTCTAGAAAGGCGCTCCAGTTTACCTCTGTCCGGGGAACGTTCAGCGAGGATAAGATGTCAAAATATGTAGAGGCTTGGTCTCAACCCGGTGCACTCACAGCCATGCTGAATTGGTACCGAGCCAGCATTCAACTCTTGAAAGGGCGCCACCGAAATGGACACTCCCCGCGAAAAATTGAAGTTTCCACCCTCCTTCTTTGGGGCGTGAAAGACCGCTTCTTGGGTCGCGAAATGGCTCAACCGAGTATCGAGCGGTGTACCAAGGGTGAGGTCATCTATCTGGATGAGGCGACCCACTGGCTACAGCACGAGGAGCCGGAGACAGTCAACCCGCTTCTTTTGGAATTTTTTAGTTGCTGAGTTGTCAAATTAGAGTGACTCCCGGCTCAGTTAATTGTAACTTAAGGTTGAGGGTTTCCCCCCCTCCACATACTATAAAATCATGGAAGAAGCTTATCACCAGCGCACCACTTTTTTAAGTTTCGAGAAAGAATACATCGCTGAATTCGTTTACGGCGGCATTGACGGTGTTATTACCACTTTTGCCGTAGTGGCAGGTTCAGCAGGAGCCGAGCTTGCGGTTCCTATTGTATTAATCCTAGGATTTGCTAACCTCATTGCTGATGGATTCGCCATGTCCGTAGGAAGCTATTTTTCAGCCAAATCTGAAAATGAATCTTATGAAAAGCATAAGGCCGTGGAATATTGGGAAATCGAAAATCTCCGGGACAAGGAAGTGGAGGAAATCAGAGAAATTTATGAAGCAAAAGGATTTGAAGGTGATCTTTTAAAACAAGTTGTAGATGTCATTACCTCTGACGACGAAGTGTGGGTGGATACCATGATGAAAGAAGAGTTAGAAATGATAAAAGATGACAGGCCACCGTGGAAACGGGGATTGGTTACATTTATTGCCTTTAATCTTGTCGGTTTTATTCCGTTGTCAGCTTATGCCTTCGCAGGTTTTATCGATGCCAGCGCCTCTGACCTTTTTGTGGTGTCTTCTTTTTCTACAGCAGTGGCCCTTGCCCTCATCGGTACCCTCAAGGGATTGGTGACAGAACAGAGCCTAATCAAAGGAATCATTGAGACAGTTTTACTCGGCGGTATCGCTGCCACTATCGCCTTCTTTGTTGGCGATATACTGGAGAAGCTTCTCTGAGATTGACATACTAAGTTAAGGTATCTTGCCAGCTGTGCCGAAAGCGATCACAAACGGTCTTTGCGTTTCAGTAAAGAGTGAGTTTATTCCGGAGCGCTCCAATCCTGACCAGCCGCTCTTTTTCTTTGCCTACCACATCACAATAAAAAATGAGGGTGACCGCCCACTTACGCTTAAGAACCGCTACTGGCACATCACTGACGCTGCCGGACAGGTGGAAGAAGTTCGGGGTCCCGGTGTTGTGGGTTATCAGCCGCGGCTGGAAAAAGATCAGTCATTCCAATATACCAGTTTCTGTCCCCTTCGGACAGAATTCGGTACCATGAAAGGGACCTATGAGATGGTTTGGGACGACGGCGAAACCTTCGATGCAGAAATTCCTGCCTTTCAGCTGATGACACCTCATTCGGTCAACTAATTTTACAATATTGAAAAAGGGGGAATTATGAAAACCGGTACAGTAAGAGAATATGATCAGTCGAAAGGATTTGGTTTCATCGAATCTGATGACGGGGACGATCTTTTCGTCCATGTCAGCGGATTGCGTGTAGATCTCCAAAAACAGGGATTGAGACAGGGCCTGCATGTTCAGTTTGATGTGCAATATGATGTGAAAGGTGATAGGGCTGTAAATGTGAAGCTTTCTGGCTGACCGATTTCTGAATGACGGATTGGTTCAGTGCCATTGCCGAGCTAACGGCTGATTTGTCCGACATCGTCTGGGGTGTTTGGACAATTATTCTCCTCTGCGGAGTTGGTTTACTCCTTACTTGGAAAACTAAATTCGTCCAGGCCACAAATTTTAAAAAAGCTCTCAAGT
>SCKS01000044.1 GCA_004124465.1 Fidelibacterota bacterium | reverse complement strand
TGGTTTGATCTTTACGTTTATTCATTTGAAGATGAGGAAGAAGAACGGCTGACGAAAGGTGCTAGGGCCTTTTCACCAGTTATTTTCCCTGGTGATTCGTTGTTGGCTTACCTGGCTACCCGGGACGGGACACAGAATGTTTTTCTGATTAACTTGAATTCGGAGGAGTCAGAACAGATAACACGTTTCGATGATGGACGCCAGATTTCCAATCTTACTTTCGATGCAAACAAAAGGTGGCTCATGTTCGATTATGTGGAGAGCCATTTCAGGAATATCGCAGCCCTCAATCTGACGGATACGACTTTTGTTGATCTTATGGCTGTTCCCGAGTGGGACGAACGGGATATGACGGCCACGGCCAACGGGGGGCTAATCTATTCCGTGGATCGGTCAGGCATTTTCAATCTCTTTTATGTGAATTCCTCAGATGGTCGCCAGGGCTATATCTCCAACGTTTTCGGTGGTGCATTCATGCCCGATGTCAGTAGGGATGGTAAGGTACTCTATTCCCTTTATGAGAATGGCGGCTACAGCATTGCGCTCGTGGATTCTGTTCGACTGGTGGATGAAAGTGATGTTGGTTACAGCCCTGACTATTTCACAAAATTTAATGGCTTACCTCCTCCAATAATGGCGGACGATTCATCTTATCCTGATTCCGTATCCAAGAATTATGAAGATTCATTTTCCAACATGTTTTTCTTTCCGAGACTGCAGATCGATTATGGTATGGTTAAACCGGGATTCTATTTCCAATCCAACGAAGTGATCAACCGGCTCAGCGTTTTTGGTGGAGCCGGTATCAACAGGCTTACTGATCTCGATTTATTTTTACTCTTCGAACTGAGAACGCTCTATCCCACCCTATATGCGGAAATCTTTTTCATGACGCGACACATCACCAATCAATCCACCCTTTGGGATGTGATTGATATTGACTCGGATGTGGCTTACCGACTTTTCCAGATGGAGGGAGGGGCAAGATTTCCATTGGGAGGTCAGCACAGTGTCACCCTCTTTGGCTCATATCAGAATTACCGTTCAAATGCACTCTGGTGGGTTCCCGGAGAACAGCTGTTCGGCAAGTCAGGAATCGATTACTACAGCGGCATTCATACAGGGCTGAGGTGGGACACACAGGTTTCCCGAAGAACAGTAGACTATGACATCCTACCCAGCAACGGTTTTAAGGTTCATCTCGATATCCGCCAGGAGAACAATCGGTTTTACAGCCCAGAGGCATCGTTATTCGAGATCGTTTTCAACAATTTCAACTTCACCAGAGTAGAGGGGAGCGGTGAAGCTCATTTTGAGATACCGTACACGAACCGTTGGACATTCTCTGCTGAATTGGCCGGTGGATGGATGTCGGAGACGGAAGTAGATTCATTCTTCAATTTCTTTACCGGAGGAATGCCGGGGATAAGAGGATATCCTTTTTATGCACTTGAAGGGAACAGGATGGCGTTGGTCACAACTACAGCGAGAATTCCCATCATGAGACAGCGCCACATTCCACTGGGTCCGTTTATTTTGCAAAATATAGTCACTGGATTCATTGGTCAGTTTGGTGACGCCTGGAACGGGAACGGTGGAAGCTTTTCCGGAAAGCGATCAGCGGGAGTTCAGCTCCGGTTTGGCGGTTTTTCATTTTATAATTACCCGACGGGAATTGCCGTGGAATTACACAGGGGATTAGATAAATTCACTGCGCTAAATCACGAGTATGGCGGCGACTCACGGTTTTACTTTACCCTTCTCTTCGGATTCTAAATGACAAAACAGATAAAACAGGTATCGGTCATGCTGATTCTTATTGTACCTCTTTTTTCAAGCGGGTCGAAGCTTTTCAATTATGAGCCCCGTTTTCATGGCCCACTGCCGTTGATCCAGCTGGAGGCAGAAATGGATTCAGCTCAGGCAGAAGCGGATAGTACCATTTATCCAGCCAGAGGGTTGATTCTTTCCATGGCCGTTCCCGGTATGGGGGAGTGGTATGCCGGCGCAAAGAAAAAAGCCATCTTTTTCGTAGGGTTGGAAGTGGCGGCATGGATGAGTTGGCGGTCATTTTCCAAGCGTGGGGAAAGAATAGAGACTGAATACGAACAGTTCGCCGATGATAACTGGGACCTTTATCAATGGTGGTTGAGGACACCGTGGCTTACATCCAGTTATGGTGATGTGGTCTGTGAAGGGACTCACCATCTCAATCTGTTTCTTCCCGGCCAGACAGCCACCATCAGTTCAGACTCCCTTTGCGGGTGGGACTGGATTGAAGGTGTTGAAGTTGTGAGAGATCATGAATTCTACGAAAACATTGGAAAGTATGATCAATTTGTTTCGGGATGGTCGGATCTTTTCAAGGAAGACGGGAGTAACGGCTGGTGGGAAAAGGGAAAGTCTGTGGGGGACAGCGTTGAAATTCTTGTCATGACAGATTTCAAGAACAATTATCTGGACCAACGGGCAGAATCAAATGATGCATACAGGCTGGCTACCTACACCGTCACAGCCATTATGTTCAATCATCTTATTAGTGCTTTTGATGCATTCATTGAGACGAGACGTCGCTTATTGGCACCAAACACAGAATCTGCAATGGGGCTGACATTTTCTCCCTTCGCCCGGTCTGGCGTAGGAGGGATCTCTTTGGCCATAAGATGGTGATGAAATATTAATGATTGAGAAGCGCAGATATATTTATCCACTGTTTGTGGTTTTGTTAGCCAGCTGTGCCAAAGATGAGATCGATCTCAGCAAGGATGATATTGATGAGCGATATGAGAAGGCCATGGGACTGTTGGAGAAACGGAAATATTACCGCGCTCAAGAGCATTTCCAGTACGTCCTTTTGCGGGGAAAACATACAGACATTGGTGACGATGCACAGTTTCATTTGGGTGAGGCTTATTTTCTCAATGAAGAATACGAGAGCGCAATCAACGAATATGACAAACTTGTTCGTCAGATGACATTTAGTCCGCACGTCAGGTTGGCCCGTTACCGCATCTGCCAGAGTTATGAAAAAAGTTCCCCAAAGTTCTATTTTGATCAGGATGCCACGGACAGGGCAATTCAAAAGTATCAGGAATTCATCGAGGATTTTCCCGACTCAGAGTATCGTGATGAAGCCACTGCCACCATTCGTGAACTGCGAAACAAACTGTCTCAGAAAATGTATGAGTCGGCTATTCTCTATGTGAAGATGGAAGAGTATGACGCCGCCGTAAGTTACCTGGAAGATTTGTTGGAACTGTATTTTGACACAGATTATGCCGACAAGGCACGGTTGTTAATCGTTGATACATTTATTGTTGCTCGCAAGTTTGAAGAAGCGAAAACTTTTCTTGAAGAGAACGGAGGCGGATTCACTGATGTTGCTGTTCTTGAAGAAGCGAAAATGCTGATCGAGAAAAACCGGCCCGAGGAGGAGAAATAGTCTTGAAGCTCTGTTTGTTCGGAGGAACCTTTGATCCACCCCATGTGGGTCATCTTATTATCGCGGAGACTATTCAGGAATCTGAACGATTTGACCGAATTGTATTTGTACCGGCCTCCAATCCACCCCACAAGGAAAGGGGCATTTCGCCTATCGAAGATCGATTGGAAATGCTTCGTCTTACCTTGGTGAATAATGACAATTTTGATGTGTCCGATATCGAGATAGAACGAGGAGGAATTTCATATACGGTAGAGACTGTCAAGGAAACAAAGGAGAAATTCAGCCTAACTTCAAAGGATCTCTATTTTCTCATAGGTAGCGATTCCCTTTTGGATTTTCACAGCTGGAAGGAGTATGAATCAATTTTGAATGAATGTAGAGTTATCATTGCTCTTCGCCCGGGGTTTCGCCCAAGCAGGATCGACCCCGAGATTTTGTCTCAAATTAGATTCGCAAATATTCCACAAATTGAAGTTTCCTCATCTCAGATTCGTCGCCGTGTGAAAAGTGGGTTGACCATTCGATACATGGTTCCAGACCCTGTCCGGGATTATATTAGTGAAAAGGATTTGTACTGCTAGTTACTGAATTTCAAAACACCGAATAAGTGACAATAACACTTTCACGACAAAAAATTGAAAAGAATAAAGAGGTCTTCCTTATAAAAATTGATACGCTATTGACCGATCTTGAAGGTAATTAACAAGGAATCATGGAAATATTAACAGATGTTACTATTGTTCTTGTCTGTGTTGGAGTAATTGCTAAAGGAGCAACCTGGCTTGTAGACAGTGCATCCAAAATTGCCAAACGTTTGGGGATCTCAGAACTGGTAATCGGTCTGACCATATTGGCGTTGGGTACGTCAGCTCCCGAATTTGCTGTTTCAATCCTGGCGGCTTTGAAAGGAGTAGGTAATATTGCCATAGGGAATATTGTAGGTTCAAACATATTCAATTTGGGGTTTATTCTTGGTGGTACAGCAATTATTCACAGTCTGAAAACTAGTAGAATTCTCATTGTAAGAGATGGTTTTTTCTTACTATTCGGTACTTTTATTCTGTTGTTTTTTCTTTGGGATTTGACCCTGACCAAATTTGAGGGAGGGGTTCTTTTTTCCCTGCTTATTTTTTATCTGGGCTATCTTTATGTCAAAAGAGAACCGTTAGAAACGAAGCAGGTAATGGGTAAGATGGACAGGTGGGATCCTTTGATGCTTATTGGAGGATTGGCGATGGTGCTTGTTGGAGCCCACTTTATGGTAGAGTCAGCGATTAACTTGGCAAGATATATGGGCGTATCAGAATGGGTTATCGGCGCTACCGTAATTGCAGCAGGGACTTCAGCTCCTGAATTTGCTACATCATTGGCTGCGGCCCTACGTTCTCGTTATGGAATGTCCGTTGGCAACTTGATCGGGAGTGATATTTTTAACCTGTTCGGAGTTCTCGGAGTGGCGGGAATATTGAATAATATACCTGTCAGTTTGGATGCCAGAATGCATCTTGTGTTCTTATCCCTTATGGTTGCCCTTGTGCTGGTTTTCATGCGCACAGGGTGGGTGGTATCCCGTAGGGAAGGATACATTTTGGTAATGATTGGTCTGGTTCGGTGGATAAATAGTTTCATCTGATTTCCTGATTAATTTTTGGGTCAGTTAAACAGTTGACTGAAAAAATATTGACTCTTTGCTTTTTATCCCTGAAAGACTTCATTGACATAAGATAAATAAGTATTATTCTTGTGTTGGTGTCACCATGATTAGTTTCAAAAATGTATCCTGTACCTTTGAAGGCGGCGCTGGCATCGAGAATGCAACTTTTGATATTGAGCCGGGGGAGTTCGTCTGCATTATAGGGCCCACAGGAGCAGGTAAAACCACTTTTCTGAAACTTATCTATATGGATATCTTTCCCGAGGAAGGGACAGTGGGGGTGGACAAATACAGATCTGACAAAATCAAAAAACGCAGCATTCCCATGCTGAGGCGCAGGGTGGGGATGGTGTTCCAGGATTTCGAGTTGCTGAAAGATAGGAGTGTATTCGACAATATCGCTATTCCGCTACATGTTCAGGGAGTCGGAATGAAGATGGTAAAAGATGAGGTTGAGAATGTATTGGAACGGCTCGGGATATCGGATCGTCGGGATCATCTACCGTCCCAACTTTCAGGTGGAGAGCAGCAGATTGTTTCACTTGCCCGAGCCCTTGTGAAAGATCCGCTTGTAATCCTCGCTGATGAGCCGACGGGGAACCTCGATCCTGCTGCTTCTCTCAAGGTGATTGAGCTACTGGAAGAGATTAACAGAGATGGTACAGCTGTTCTAATGGCCACCCACAATTTCTCGCTAGTAAAAGACCGGGGTTACAGATTCATGCAGATTGTAGACGGCGAAGTCCAGACATGATAGATCGGTTCCTATACCTTGTCTCGGAAGGCATCCGAAGTCTCTGGCGGACCAAAACAACGGCACTCGCCACCATTAGCGCAATCGGTATAGCAGCCAGTTTTGTAGTTTTCAGCGCTGTGGTGGGTGAGAATATTTCGGGCATTATTCAAATTGCTCGAGGGCAATACGAATTTCAGGTCTTTTTTTCAAAGGATGTCGACAACATCCGGGCGGCGGAACTCGTTGATCAGATAGGCGCCATTGAAGGGATCATGTCTGCTTCACTTATTACCAAGGAGGAGGCGGCAGATATTTTCCAGCGGGAGTTTGGGGAAAACATTTTTGATCTGTTAGAGGAAAATCCGCTGCCGCCGGGATCTGTTCTCAAACTGCGACAACCGAAAGATGGAAGGATCGATGTCAATCCCATAATTAAGCAGATCGAACTTGTGGAAGGTGTAGATGAAGTCCGCTATCAGGAGCGGCTTATTTCACTCATTGAGAGATACTATGAAGGTTTCTTTGCTGCAGTGACTGCCCTTGCCGCCGCAATTCTGTTTGGCACAGTTATTCTTATTTCAAACACCATTCGCCTCAGCATATATGCCCGTCGGGATCTCATCAGGATTTTGAAACTGGTGGGCGCGACCGACAGGTTTGTCAGATTCCCTTTTATGATTGAGGGAATTCTTGAGGGGTTCTTCGGCTCGCTGGTTGCCGCAGCGGTGTCATACGGTTTTGTAGAAGGGAGCAACTATTTTCTTTCACTATTCACTCAGTACCGTTTGGTGTGGCAATTTCAGATTGTGGCTTTGCTTGTAGGTGTCATCGTCTTCTTCTCGTTTGTGGGGAGTATGCGTGCTGTAAGAAAGTTTCTTTAGCGGCTGTTTCTCCCGACGGACGATACTCTTGATTAACCCTGACTCTGACTGTAATTTTGGAAGTTAGTCTAAAGTGAAATTTGAGAACATGAAAGCCAATATCACAAAACCGCCGAACCGGGCTAGGGAGATCCTTAAGATGGTCATTGAGGATTTTGTACGGACTGCCCATCCCGTTGCGTCTAAACGACTGAAAGAGGAATACAGTATAGAATTGAGTGCAGCCTCCATCAGGAATACACTTCACTCCCTTGAGGAGGTGGGGCTTCTTGGTCACATCCACACTTCCTCAGGCAGAATTCCCACCGATTTCGGTTACCGTTATTACGTAGATGAACTGCTGGAATCGAAAATGGCTTCTGAATCCATGCAGCAGATTGCCATGGATGAACTGGCGGCAGCATCATCCAATGTAGAGAGACTGTTTCAAATAACAGCTAATTCACTGGCGCAGCTGAATCACCTTTTCGGCTTTGCCATCCTTTCTGCCAATAGCCAGAGCAAACTGACAGACCTGGATCTCGTAAAACTCAGTTCAGGACAGGTGTTGCTAGTGGTAGGTTTCAAGTCAGAGAAAGTGAAAACTGTTCTTCTCAATCTCTCAATGGGAATCAAGGATTCTCTTGTTGAGATGGTGGCTTCAATACTCAGAGAGCGGCTCGTGGGTCTCACCGTATCAGAGATAATAAAAACTATCGGTGATCGTCTCAGGGATCAGTCTCTGTTTGACAATGAGATTATTCAGGTGATCATTGAAAATGTAGAAGATTATTTTCCTATTTCGACCGAAGATGAAATTTTTTCATCAGCGAAAGATCAGTTATGGCAGCACCCTGAATTCAGTGAGCCGGATGATATGCAGTCCATGATTGCTACTTTGGACAATTCTGAGGCTATCAGGAAATCAGTGAATTTGTCCAATGAAAGCGAAGGTCTCACTATAGCCATCGGTTCAGAGAACCCTGACCATTCAATGCAATCCTGTTCTGTGGTGACCAAGTCGATAGTACTTGGTGAAAATTCCGCCAGTTTTGGTGTCATCGGACCTACGAGAATGAACTATGCTGAAGTACTCACAGCCTTGAATCTTTTTTCTTCAACAATTGATAAACTGAGTCATGCCTAAGAAAAAGAAAGTCAAAAAAGAGAAAGCCGAAGAGGAACAAAAGAATGGCCAGATTCCGGAGCCTGAAGAAAAGACGGCAAAAAAAACAGAGGTTTCGGAAGAAGTTGAATCAGCTGAAGAAGTAATTCAGGAAAAACCCTCACTTGAAGATGAGCTGAAGAATCTCCAAGACCGCCATCTTCGCCTCCGTGCTGAGTTCGACAACTATAAGAAGCGAAAAGATAAAGAATTCACACGTTTATTACAGTATGAAGGTGAGAATGTGATCATCTCTTTTCTCGGTATCGCTGATGACCTTCAAAGAATGATCGATTCTGTGGATGGAAAAAAGTCGCAAAATGCTGAATCTTTGATGGAAGGGATAAACCTTATCCTTGAAAAACTTCACCGTCGACTCGGCGCCCTGAAGGTTGAACCGTTTGATTCTGAAGGGATAAAATTCGATCCGGAACTCCATGACGCCATGATGACCCAATCTTCCGATGATCACGAGGATGGTGTTGTAATCCAGGAATTTGAAAAAGGGTATAAATACAAAGACAGGGTTATTCGCCACGCCAAGGTGATTGTCAATTCGCAGGAGAAGGATAAGGATTAGCCCTTGAAGCGCGATTACTACGAGGTTCTTGGTTTAGAAAAGGGAGCCGGTGAAGCCGAGATCAAGAAAGCTTACCGAAAACTTGCCATGAAGTATCACCCGGACAAGAATCCTGGTGATAAAAATGCTGAGGAACAGTTCAAAGAGGCGGCTGAAGCTTACTCTGTTCTGAATGATTCTCAAAAGCGTGCACAGTACGACCAGTTTGGCCATGCCGCAACGGACGCCGGTGCCGGTGGCTTTGGAGGCGGGTTTGCCGACTTTGACCTTTCCGACGCCTTGCGGACCTTTATGGAAGGATTTGGTTCCAGTTCATTTGACGACTTTTTCGGTGGCGGTACGGGCTCAAGACGCCGCAGCCGGGGTTCAGATCTTAAAGTTACTCTAAAACTTATCCTTGAGGAGATCGCTGAAGGTGTTACAAAAACTATTAAAGTAAACCGGATGGATTCGTGCGACTCCTGTAATGGTACAGGTGGTGAAAAAGGGTCTATGCCCACGCGGTGTACTTCTTGCGACGGCTCCGGACAAGTGCGCCAGATCTCCCGTTCACTTTTTGGCCAGTTTGTTAATGTGGGGGCATGCTCCAACTGCGGCGGCAGTGGCGAGGTTGTATCTAAGCCGTGCCGCTCCTGTGGTGGTGATGGCCGAAGAAAGAAATTGGCACAAATCAAGGTGAATGTCCCCGCCGGTGTGGCTGCAGGTAATTATATGACACTTCGTGGTGAAGGAAATGCAGGACCAAGGGGCAGTGACAGGGGCGACCTAGTAGTTTTCTTTGATGAAAAAGAGCACAAATATTTTACGCGGCACGGCGCTGATATTATTACAGAAGTAGAGATATCCTTTTCTCAAGCTGCCCTCGGTGAAAAAATTGAGGTGCCGACATTGACCGGCTCTGCCAACTTGACCATTCCTGCTGGCATCCAGTCCGGACAGGTGTTGAGGATGCGGAGTAAAGGTCTGGGTGAATTGCGAGACGGTAGAAAAGGTGATCAGCTAGTAAAGATTCAGGTAAGCACTCCCACCAAACTTAATTCCAGCCAAAAGAAACTGTTTGAACAGCTTTCTTCAACCAACGGGAGAAAGGATAAAACTAAAGTGAGGAAGTTGCAACTCTAATCCATGACGCCTCAGGAAAAATTCATTTCCAAATTTCTTTTGACAATTCTTGCTGTCGGGCTGATGGTAGGATATGTAAGACGGACATGGTTCCCTGAAACTTTTGATATATCCGAATCAGCTGAAGAGGCGGACGAGGTTGCCAAAATTGCTCAGGAGAGAAGAACAGCCCGTCTTGCCGGTGAAAATATTGCTTCGATTATCACTATCCAAAAAGTAAACTTGAACAGAGCTCTCAAGAGTGAACTTATAACTCTTCCCGGCATCGGCTGACCGGATTATTGCATACAGGGACGAGTTTGGCACCTTTAAGACCATAGACGATTTACGTAATGTGAAAGGTATCGGCGATAAATCTCTTGAAAAGATTCGACTATACCTGGAATTGTGAAGCTAAAGAGAAAGAAATAGATTAATGACAGAACTTTTGGATACACATTATAAATGGTGGATTAGGGACCTTCTGGAATTGGCGATTCTGGTTTCGGTCATCTCATTCCTGGGTGTGCTTTACTTGCCTCGGCTCATATGGGATGATGAAGAAGCTGTGGAGGCGGAAAGCCGTTTCTATATGGAAAATGTTTATGACGTCCTTTCATACTATGAGCGTCTCACAGGTGAGCGGACGGCGGACGGCCAATGGGCCTTAATGGTGGTAAATGCAGCAAGGGATTCCCTCACTGCTGACAGCACATTTCTCAGTAAGCAGAAAATTCATCTTGATGGCGGCACAGCCGATGTGGATATGTTTGCCAACTATACTACGGTTTATGACACTTCATTCGGTTTCTTGAAAACCCGGAAGGATACACTCTTGGACACAGTGATGACTGTGGTGAACTTCAATGAGGATGAATCGCGTTACGATACCTCCTTTGTCCGGAAAGATCTGCTGAAGTCTTATCAGGAAGACAGTACTTTTGTTGGTATAACGGACACAGCTTATTCCAGTCATGTTGAAGTTGTCAGTTATTACGACAGTTTCATGCCTGACCCGACTATGCTTTACTGCCCTCTGACAAATCAACCTTATATCATCGAATTGACTGAAGATGATTATAAAGTAGCGAGCCCTATTGAGGGGACATATACGGAGCGTCGTTTCCTTATCTTTGCATTCAATGCGCGATCCCACGGTAAGATTGAAGACGGAGATAAGAGCTGGGCACGCTTCTAACCGTGCATGCTGGCAATCTCTATCAGGAGTGGCTGGCTGCGGTATGCTCACGCTGATGTCAGTGATGGCACGTTAGTTGTCAATTCACTCAAGGCAACAAAACTTTCCAAAGACTTTCATCGCCCTGACCTGAGATCACCAGATTTATTGGTGCTTCTAGGGATCATTTTTCAGGATATGATTGAATCACTTCCTGTTCATGACAAGGAAGTGTTCTTATCATTGGATGAGCGGTGGATCGACTGCCAGATTTTTCCCGTCGACAAAGGATTAACCAGGGATGAACAGGAATCTTATCTTCGTTGGTTCCTCGAGAGGCGTCTTGGCCCTCTTTGGCCAACGTCCTCTGTTTTCTTTCAGGAGCTTAAATCCAACGGCAGTGACAGGGATTGGATTATGACATGTATTATTCCTGAAAATGCACTGGAGGCGTTGAATATAGTTTTGAAGCGTGCTGGAACTGTGCCTGTGTGGCTTGAGCCCTGCACACTTTCCTTAGCGCGTACTGTAAGTGGTGATGAGGCCAGTGTTGTTTTTATCAAGGATGGCAGAAGTGTTAGGGCTTTGTTCTTTTTTGGAGGAACAATACATGCTTTTGGTCAACCCATAATTCGAAATGGTATAGTTTCCATGGACACTATAACAGGTGATCAAGGACTGGTGTCGACAGTGATAAGTATGATTAATGATATAAAACCCAGATCAACTAAATCACCCACTGTCAGCATCAAATTTATGGGACAACTTCCTGGAAAGTGGAAGGGGTTTGTTTCTTCGAAAAAGCGTTATTTGCAACAAATAAATCCCTTGGATTCATTTATTTTAGCGAAAAATGAAAAGCTTAATGTTAATGATCCATCAGATTTTGGTGAAGTGGCGGGACTATTACACCGGAGAATTATGTAATGGCGGACCTTAATCTATTTGGCAGTGAAGGTTTTCAGGCCCCGGTAGTATCTGAAGAGACACCACCACCCCTAAAACAAGAAGAGGAATCAGCGGTAGCGATTCCTGAAACAAGGCCGATGAAAAAAGCCAAAAAAAAGCCTCGTAAACGAAAGCGAAAAAAGAAATATTCAGGCCATGAAATTTTCTCTTTTCTTTTTTCGGCTGCTATTATTGCGCTTGTGATCTGGTTTTTCGTTTTGAGGAAAGAGGTGATTTTCAATGTCAGCGAATATCCACCCAACGCCTTCGAGCTTCATCGGCATGCCAATAAAGGCTAACCTTTCCATCCTTGCCGGTACCTACAAAGGTACCCGCCTTAAGATGCCGGATTCAGCCGGTACGCGGCCCACTTCTGCAAGAGTCCGAAAATCACTGTTTGACATGTTGGGTGATCTATCGGGATCCTCCGTTCTAGACATATTTTCCGGTAGTGGCGCCCTCGGTTTCGAAGCGGCCAGCCGGGGAGCAGTCTCCGTTACATTTGTTGATAGTGGTAGAAGAGCAGTGGAATCTATACGGAAGAATGGCCTGCTGTTCCATGGTGTGAATTTGGATTTCATTAGGCAGGATGTTTTTAGGTTTTTGAAACAGTGTAATAGTTCATTTGATCTGATATTGGCAGATCCACCTTATGAAAAGGTGAACTTGAATGGGTTGGCGGATCAGGCAATTAAGCGGCTCGGATCCGGCGGCCGCCTTGTTATTGAATCATCTGTGCGGGAGAAATGGAATTCTGAAGGTGCTCGGGTGAAGAAATACGGTGACACCCAGATTTCAATTTTCTCAACATGAGTATTTCACCCAAAACAGCCATCTATCCCGGTTCATTTGACCCCATTACACTGGGCCATATGGATGTAATCGATCGAGCCATTAAAATCTTCGACAAAGTAGTGTTGACAGTGGCTACCCACCGTGATAAAAGCCCCCTTTTTGATCTTGAAGAGCGGATCGATATGATCCGTGAGTCCACCAATAAATTCGAAAAGGTGGAGGTGACCTCCTCTGAAGGACTCATTGTGGATTTTGCTGAAGAGAAGGGAGCGGTGGCACTTATTCGTGGTCTCCGTTTCGTCAGTGATATTGAATTTGAATTTCAACTGGCGTGGATGAACCGCAATCTTAATGCTGAAATCATTACTGTTTTCCTCATGACCGATGCGCGATATACTCATCTTAATTCTTCCATCATCCGCGAAGTGACCACTCTGGGTGGCAATGTGGATAATTTCGTCACACCTTACGTTTCTCAGAAACTGAAAGAAAAACTGAACAAGTAAACAGTTTCTGGCACTTTTCCATCAGTCAATAGCGCAAT
>SCKS01000113.1 GCA_004124465.1 Fidelibacterota bacterium | reverse complement strand
ATTAAACCAATTGTCCCTGCCATGAGTTGGCAAGACACTAGGGCAACTGAATTGATTAAAGAAATAGCTAATGAATCGAAAGATATTCAACAACGAACGGGAATCCCTCTCACTAGTCATTTTGGAGGACCAAAATATCTTTACACTGTAAAATCAAACGATTTAGTTAATAAAGAAATTAACAAGGGAACTCTTTTTTTTGGCCCCTTGAGTTCTTTTGTTACGCACTTCCTTACAGGAAACAATAAAATAGATCAATCCATTGCCGGCAGGTCTCTACTCATGAATCTTTCCACTTTGGTATGGGATGACTATCTATTAGATCTATTTGAAGTGATGGATAACTGTCTCCCTCGTATTGTTCCCACATGCCACAATTATGGCACTATACCAATTGAGGGCAATAAAATACCTCTCCTTTGTGTAATAGGTGACCAGCAGGCATCTCTGATTGGCCAGGGAAGATGGGAGAAAGGCGATGTAGCTATGAATTTTGGGACATCCGGATCGGTGCTTGTAAATAGCGGCGAGGCACCTTTGATAGTCCCCTCTCTACTCAGCAATGTCCTCTTTTCCTATGATAATTCTACAAATTTTCTATTGGAAGGAACTATAAATAGTGTAGGGTCTTTATTCAAATGGCTGGAAGGATTTATTGACGTCACCCACGAAGAAATAAATTGGGACAAGCGATGTGGCACTGAGACTGATGGTATTGTGGTACCTGGTTTAAACGGTATATCAGCACCGTATTGGACCGGAGAATTTGAAACGCAGTTTTTCAAATTGGACAAAAAATCGGATCCAAATAAAATAGTTCGTGCTGGCATGGAGTCAATTGGCTTCCTCGTACATGATATTTGTAAAGTCATTAAAAAAGAGGCAAAGATCGAACTGTCGGACATAGTTGCTTCAGGAGGATCCTCCCGGTCATCTCTTCTACAGTTTATTGCCGATATGCTCGGAACTGACGTTGCGACCACCTCAGGTAAAGATATGACTGCTCTTGGCGTGGCCCGTCTTGTGGCACACAGCGCCTTCGGCACTCCCTTGGGTTCCGTCACGGAAAGAGATGAAAAGTTCCACCCGGTCATGACGGCCAAGGTGAGGGACAAAAAGATTTTCGCCTGGCACGATGCCCTCCGTAAACTCTCTATCCTGACAAACTAAACAGAGGAGACTTGCCAATGCCAACACGAGAAGATGCCTGGAACTTGCTTTGTGAGTATACCGAATCAGATTCCCTGAGACGCCATGGACTGGCTGTGGAACAGGTAATGCGCAAAATGGCACAGAAATACGGCGAAGATGAGGAGCTTTGGGCAATGACAGGCCTCCTCCACGATTTCGATTATGAAAAATATCCTACCATGGAGGAACATCCCTCTGTGGGAAATAAAATTCTCAAGGAGAAAGGTTATCCCGAAGAATTGACCACTGCCATCATGGGCCATGCCAACTATACCGGTGTTCTCAGAGAGAGTCTCATGGCTAAAGCACTTTACGCCGCTGATGAGATTAGCGGTTTTATGTTTGCCGTCACTTACGTCCGACCGTCAAAATCAATTCATGATGTGAAGGTGAAATCGGTAAAGAAAAAGCTAAAACAGAAAAGTTTCGCTGCTTCCGTGAACCGGGAAGAAGTTTACGAAGGGCCGGAAGAGCTTGATGTTACACTAGACGAACACATCCAGTTCATTATTGATGCGCTGAAAGAAAAAGCTGAGGATCTGGGTCTATCGGGAGAAGGAGCCTCAGGCTAGGACGTTCAGTTCAGCCTTGGATCACCGGGCGCAATAGATCCAAACAGGCCCATCTCTTCCATTCCGATCCCACTCTCCATAAACTGTACGAGGATTTTCGCCCTTAGAGATACATCATCCAGTTCAAGCATCTTCTGCTTTTCTTCACCTTCAATGGGTAAATGGGACGCCAGAAAATTGACAGCCATTTCAAAATCAATGACGTCCCTGAACTGTTTGGGTATTTGAAGAATGCCGCTCTGAGCTGACATTCGTTCGAATCCGCGAAAAACTTTTTCCTTCAAAAGTTCCGTGTCCTCTTCGCCTATCGATTCAGAGATGGGATCAAGATCAGCAATGCGGTAATCATGATTTGATTCTACCTCGCTAATTTTCACTTTGGTGACCCCCACCAGTAAAATGTCAGACGTTTCATCAGAGCGGTCGTTCTTGAACTCCATGTAACCGAGTGTTCCAATCGTGTGGATAGGGGGCGCCCCTTCGTAGTCTTCTTCGTATCCGGGCTTTAGAAGTGCCATACAGATCATCTTTTCACCATTCTCGGCATCAGCCACCATTTGCCTATAACGTGGCTCAAAAATGTGCAATGGAAAGAACGTTTTTGGATAAAAAACGACATTGGGGAGCGGAAAAATAGGCGCGGTTCCAGTAAAACCTTTGAGACGTTCTTTGAACATTCCCATTTCAGTCAATTTTTATAAATATTTCATCATCACGATTTTCTACAGGATAGGTCTTGACAATCACATCATCATTTTCTACTGCTTTTCCCGTATTGCAGTTGAATTCCCATCCGTGCCAAGGACAAATGACGATATCATCTTTTATTTCCCCTTCACCGAGAGAACCTCCACGATGGGGACATCTGTTATCCAAGGCAACAAACTCACCGCCCAAATTAAAAAGGGCAATCGGCCTACCTTCAACAATGATCACCTTGCCATTCCCCGGATTGAGTTCACTTTTAGACGCTACCTTTTTCAAGATCGTTAGCTTATAAACTTGCTAATCCACAAGTGATAAAACTTCTTGGACAAGTTTTTCAATTCCATCAGCCGCTTCAGAAATTTGGTTTGCCAGCATGTAGGCCGGCGTAGAAACGATCTTATTCTCTCTGTCAACAACGAAATCTTGTACAGTGCAGGAGACGTGAATAGATCCCATCTCTTCTATAGTCGACGCCGTCTCCTCATCTGTGCCTATAGTAAGATTGACATTCACCTTTGCGTCTTCCATCACTTTGGCCATGAGGGCAGGTGCGATGCAGATTACTCCAACAGGCTTCTTTGCGGATACCATCTCTTTAGTCAGACGCAACACTTCGGGATTGACACTGCAGTCCGCCCCTTTGACAGCAAAGTCACAGAGATTCTTGGCAGCGCCAAAACCTCCGGGGAAAATGAGAGCATCAAGATCACCCCCTTTGACTGTTGCAATATCCACAATGTCCCCGCGGGCGATGCGAGCTGCTTCCACAAGAACATTCCTTGTTTCGCCTGTGGCCTCTTCTCCCGTCAGATGATTGATCACATGCAGCTGATCCATGTCAGGAGCCATACACTGGACTTCCGCGCCGGCACGATTCAAGGCAAGCAGCGTAATGACCGACTCGTGAACCTCAGTCCCATCATAGACACCGCAACCTGACAGCACAACTCCAACTTTAGGCATAACCTCCTCCTTTTGATCAGTGACCTAACCGTTCATAAGAACGATTAAAATTATATTTTGAGCAGAATATTATTCCTGATTACAAGCTGAAATATTTCTTTTCAGCCCCTCAAATTTAGTCCGTTTCACGGCACTGTTCCTAAATGTTCGGCGATAGTCATCCTCAGTTAAGGCCAGCCATTCTACTTTTGTTCTCTTTACAATTTCTTGCTGAGGCGCAAAGGAATCTTCACTGCTTTTCCGGGCAAACTTGATGTTCCAGGGACAAACTTCTTGACAGATATCACAACCGTAGATCCAGCCGTGGAGCTGATTCGTCATCTCTTCTGGAAGATCGCCGCGATGCTCGATTGTCAGATATGAGATGCACCGATTTGAATCGAGAAGATAGTCTTCCACGATGGCGTCTGTGGGGCAGGCATCGATACAGGCGGTACAGGGGCCACCAAGGGCTTCTGCAAAAAGAAAATAATCCCCCAATTC
>SCKS01000112.1 GCA_004124465.1 Fidelibacterota bacterium | reverse complement strand
ATTTCAAATCTTCGCATTAACCGCAAAGAAGCCAAAGCCATTGCACCGGTAATCGGAAGGCAGTCAATTCAAGGATTCCTGATTGGAGTAATGCCCGGAACAGGCGCGACTATTGCCTCTTTCCTCGGTTATGCTGTTGAACGAAATCTTGCCAGTCCGGAAGAACGCGAGGAATTCGGAAAAGGTTCCATAAAAGGCTTAGCCGCACCGGAAACCGCAAACAATGCTGCAAGTACAGGTTCATTTGTTCCATTGCTGACACTGGGAATTCCCGGTTCGGGTACGACCGCTGTGCTTCTTGGAGCTTTTATTGCTCTCAATCTTCAACCAGGACCACAGCTGTTGCATGAACGACCAGAAGTATTTTGGTCGGTTATTATGTCAATGTACTTTGGCAACATAGTTCTTCTAGTCTTAAATCTTCCACTGGTTCCATATATTGCAAGACTGCTGGCAATTTCGCGTAGCTATCTGATCCCCTTCGTCCTTTTTTTTGCCATGGCCGGAGCATATATTGGACAGAACAACGCAACCGAATTACTATTATTGTTGGGTTTTGGTGTCTTAGCCATAATCTTGAGATTTGCAGATTATCCCTTACCTCCGCTGCTTATTGGTTTCGTGTTGGGTCAAATGTTCGAAGACAATCTCGGACGCGCTATGCGTAACGCAAATGGTATCCAATTTATCTGGGAGCGTCCAATGACATTGATGCTGATTATTTCGGCAGCAATGTTCATTCTATTTCCACTTCTCAGGGATTGGCTGACAAGCAAACACAAATAAATTTCAGACATGTCAGTTCCCCGTATTTCTCTTATAAGCCCTACAGGTGCGTTGGGCATGGGTTTTCTCGATGAATCCCTTGAGCGAGGAAGTTCGCTGAAACCCGATGTTATTGCTTGCGATGCAGGTTCAACAGATTCCGGACCTTTCTATCTGGGTTCCGCAACGCCAAAAATGTCACGTTCTGCTATTTTACAGGATGTGCGACGTTTGTTGTTGGCTCGTGACCAACTTAAAATTCCATTAATTATTGGTTCGTGCGGAACCTCTGGTGTCGATTCCGGAGTGGAATGGATGCGGGAAATGACCCTTGAAATCGCTCGTGAAGAGTGCTTGAGTTTCAAACTAGGCAGAGTTTATTCGGAACAGAATCCAAAATTAATGGCGGAGGCATTTCAGTCTGGAAAAATTGAACCTCTTCCGGAAGCACCAGAAATAGATGAACAAATAATCCAAAATTGCTCGCACATCGTGGCCATGATGGGGCATGAGCCAATTGTCCATCTTTTGGAAGAAAAATGTGATGTGATTCTGTGCGGTCGAGCTTCCGACACCGCACTCTTTGCTGCACTTCCATTGATGCACGGTTTTCCTGCGGGCCCAGTTTGGCATTGCGCAAAAACGATTGAATGCGGGGCCATTTGTTCTACAGCCACAGGGGCAGATGGTGTTTATGCAGAGATAGATGACAAGAGTTTTAAAGTCGAACCGTTAGCACTTGATGCGGCTTGTACTCCACACAGTTTAGCTTCACACACGCTTTATGAAAATGCAGATCCTTACCTGATACGTGAGCCTTCAGGAACACTCGACACACAAAAAGCAAGTTATCTTGCAATTTCTGAGCGTGTAACTCGTGTGGAGGGCTCAGAATTTTACCCGGAACGCTACACACTCAAACTAGAAGGTGCGGCTTTTTCAGGATTCCAAACAGTTGCAATCGGTGGAGTACGTGATCCCTACATTTTGGCTCGAGTTGATTCGTGGCTTGCAGAAATGAAATTGTTTTTTGCGGAAAGGCTCAAAGAATTGACCGGCAAAACTCTTGGGGAGGAGGTGCAGATCGACATCTCTCAATACGGGCGAAATGCAGTGATGGGCAAACTGGAACCACTCCTAGAGCAAATACCGCACGAACTCGGACTGTTATTCACTGTGACTGCACCAGAACAAACTTTGGCCAATGATGTTGCCAGATTTGTCACTCATGCAGCTTCGCACTGGCCGATTTCTGAATGGGATGGTTTTATCAGCGGCATTGCCTTTCCTTTTTCACCACCTGAAATCGATCGTGGCCCAGTCTATCGATTCACTTTGAATCATGTTTTGATTCCGGAATCACCATTATCTGCCTTCCGTTTTGAAGTAGAGGATTTTCAATGACATCACCCAAAAAACTCGGGAAACTAGCTCGTTTGATTCGCTCAAAAAACGTCGGCCCGTTTTGGGTCACCTTTGATATCTTGTTTGCAAACGACGCAGATTTTGAAAGAGTCGTTTCAGCAAAAATTCTGACAAAAAATTGGATTGCCTGAACGTATCAAGTTCCGGAAGATTCAGTGATTTTTTTAGGAATCTTCGCAGCCAGAACCATAAAATTTTCATTTCCGCGACCTCGAATTCAAGGCGATCCAGGAGAAACCGACATGTATTCCGGACAGCAATATGCACCACTGATGGATCTGGAGGTCAGATAATCAAGAATTTACTTTACCATATCCGCCTCCACCTGGGGTTTCTATGCGGATACGCTCGCCCGGTTCAGCACGAATTTCGTTTTTTCCACCTAGATGAACCTTGGTACCATCTTTACGAATGAAGAGGTTCATTCCACTTTTTCCGGACTCTCCTCCGTTAAGTCCATAAGGCTGGTGAACCCTACGCTCTGAAAGTATGGCCGTATTGAGCGGTTCCAGAAATTCGACTTCACGAACAAGTCCGTCTCCACCCCTGAATTTTCCTGAGCCACCTGAATTTTTTCGGATGGAAAATTCACGCAACATCACTGGATAGCGTCTTTCCAGTATTTCCGGATCAGTGATGCGAGTATTTGTCATGTGAGTGTGAACTCCAGACTGTCCATGCCAATCTGGACCAGCACCAGCTCCTCCTCCGATTGTTTCGTAATAGCCAAAATTTTCATTGCCAAAAGTAAAATTATTCATGCATCCCTGCGACGCAGCACAGGCCCGAAATGCCTTAAGAATAACATCAGTGATACGTTGAGATGTCAGAACATTTCCTCCGACTACTGCTGCATTCTCCGATGGAGCAAGCAAAGAACCTTCTTCTATAATCACCTCAATTGGATTTAAACAGCCTTGATTAAGAGGGATTTCTTGATCTATCATACAGCGCAAACTATATAAAATCGCTGAATGTGTCACCGCTCTCGGGGCATTAAGATTGCCCCAAAGTTCTGGGCCGGTTCCTGAAAAATCGAAAATTGCACTACCTTCTCCACTATCGATAGTAAGATGCAGAACAATCTCACTGCCGTCATCCAGAAAATCCTTGGCTTCGACTGTGTACCGCTGCACCGGAACTTCTGGTTCGGCCGAACCTTTACTTTCAGAAAGCTTTTTGAGCATTTTACGCACAGCCTCTTCAGCATTGGTTTGGATGTGGTGCATGTAAGCTTGCACGACTTCCAGCGAATAATACTGCACCATTTCCAGCAGCAAATCGATACCTCGCTGATTGGCTGCAACTTGCGCTTTAAGGTCAGAAAGATTGTCTGAAAGCAAACGGGTCCCACTAATTGCAGTTTCTCCGGGATCACGTTTGATTTTACCAGGAGCTTGGAGCAAATCGGTTATTCCATCTTCATTAAAAATGCCCTTTTCCACCAACTTAAAAGTTTTAATGCAAGCACCTTCCTCCTCGAGTTTACGGGAAAAGGGCGGCATCGAGCCAGGAGAAATTCCACCAATATCAGCATGATGACCTCGACTGGCGATGTAAAAAATTGGTTCCCCTTTTTTGGCACTGGGTTTTCCAGCCCAAACTGGAGTAATGATGGTAATGTCTGGAAGATGACTTCCACCGGCAATCGGATGGTTCGTCAGTAAAACATCACCTTCCCGAAGATTTTTTCCTTGAAGTTTTACCTGTTGTCTAACAGCTTCGCTCATTGCTCCCAGATGCACCGGTTGAT
>SCKS01000003.1 GCA_004124465.1 Fidelibacterota bacterium | reverse complement strand
GTCCAGGGTAAAATATTCGTCCGGTAACCCTTTCTTTCCGCCAGCACTGACCCAATTGGCTGATGCCGCTTCCCTCACCACCGAAATTCGCCAGACATTCTTGGGCAAAGTAAAGTATGCCTGCCCGCTCAACTGCCCGGCTAAAAAAATGCATACTGTTGCCGCCAACTTAATGGTCTTCATTTTTCTAGATCAGTAAAGAAGAAATTTCTGGCGAAACTGGTTAAACCTGATCACTTCTTCGGACCATGTGGCAGGGAGCTTCCTGATGTCTCTCTCCTGAGCAATGAAAAGGCGGAGGTAGTTGTGTCCGTACAGCTTATCCACATAATTATTTCCCACCCATTTAAATCGGCGGGGCTCCAAATTGGCGGTAAGGGAAAGAATGGTGACTGTGGTTCTCAAAGGATCAAACCGGTTCTTGTTTTCGATGATCAGCTTCACGCCGTAACATTCTTGGCCAGCGTATAAGGGATGAGAAACATTGTCAGACAGCGAATCAGGCGTGAAAGTTGTTTCCGCAAAACGGACACCGGGCAGACCGGCTTTGTTCAGACCCATTAACAGCTGATGAGGTACCAGCCACGGCGCACCCACAACAGTGTAAGGTTTGGACGTCCCTTCACCAAATGAGAGGTTGGTCCCTTCCAGTAGACCCATTCCTGCTGCAGCAGTCAGTGTCACAGGATCAACAATCCCTTTCCACAACGGCGTAACGGTGAGTCCCGTTTCGTCTATCCACATATCTCGTCGCCAGTTGGACATGGGAATAACCGTCAGGTCACAAATGACGGACTGGCGGATCCATCCCGTCTCATTCACCATAAGGGCATACTCACCCACTGTCATACCGTGGCGGATGGGGACAAGATGATATCCCACAAAAGACTGGAAATGGGGTCTCACCACCGGCCCGTCCAGAATATTTCCGTTGAGAGGATTCGGCCGATCCAGTAATATCACCGGTTTCTCATACTCCGCCGCTGCTTCCATTACTTTGGTGACCGTAGTCATAAACGTATGGAATCGAACCCCTGTATCCTGTAAATCTATGATTACAAGATCCACCTCCCGAAGATCGAGTACGTTGGGCCTGTACTCCCGCCCCCAGAGCCGTTTTATTTGGGCATCAAACCTTTCATCCATACCGTCCGGCGGCGGCTTTAAAGAGTGAACGGGATCAGTGAGGATACCGTATTGCGGTGTAAAGATTATTTGCACATCGAACTTGTCTTTCTGTTCAGCCAGAAGGTCCAAGAAATGTTTACCGTCCCTGTTCAGCGCGCTTTGGTTTGTAAGGATCGCCAGCCGCTTATCGCGGAGTTGCTCAAACTTCATTTCCTGGAGGATATCGAGGCCGGAAAAAACGCCCGGCAAAAAACCCATATCCGGGACAGTAACTACTTTGGAATGCTCAAACTCCTGGCCGGTAATAGTAACCGACTGAAGCAACAAAAGATAAATGGTAACTTTTTGGAAGCGGTTCATTTTTGTATAATTCGCATTATGACAGATGTGGCTACCATGACAGATAAACCGATAATTGTGTACCAGGGCCACGCCACGGCAGTAAATCTAACAACGACAACCATGGCCGCAATGGATGCTACAAAACCTGCTATGACTGATGAAGCTGGAAACTCCGCTTTCATTCTTCCTAGTAGAAAAAATCCCAACAGGCCCCCGTAGGTGAAGGAGGCGATTGCAAGACCGATCTCCACCAGAGACCCCTCCGTAGAAGTAAACAGTGTTGCGCCGCCTGCCAGCACAACGGTCCAGATGAGGGAAAGAAAACGGGAAGTGGTCAGGTTATAGCGATCAGGTGCAATCCACTTGATCCAATCTGTCATGGTGGTAGAGGCCAATGCATTGATGGATGAGCTCAGGGTTGACATGGCCGCTGAAAAGATTGCGGCAACGATGAGTCCCTTCACACCAACGGGAAGATTGTCAATAATGAATGTGGAGAATACTTCGTTACTGTTCATATCCACACCTTTATTGAAAACCCAAATTCCCGTCCCAACCAGAAGGAAAAGAGAAAACTGAAAAATGGCCATAAAACCACTGCCAATCAGGGCCCTTTGACCAGCCTCCACATTCCTGGCAGCCATAAGACGCTGAACCATAAGGTGATCCGTTCCGTGAGAAGCCAGTGATAGAAACATTCCCCCCATTACCGCGGTGACGAAGTGGTACTGGTGAGTAACCGGATCTCCTCCTTGAAAGACGGCAAACTTTCCCGCTTCCCGCGCTTCGGAAAAAATGGTAGACCACCCTCCGTCAACCAAGCCATTTAACAGGCCTATGCTTACGAAAGCACCCATAATATAAATGATAAACTGAATGGAATCGGCCCACACCACGGACCGAATGCCGCCCAGAATAGTATAGATTAGAGTAAACCCCGCTATGACCGCTATGGAGACTCCGTAAGACCAACCGGTTATCAGTGCTAAAGGAATGGCTGTCATGAAAAGTCGAACGCCATCGGCCAAAATTCGCGTCACCTGGAAAACCAGTGAACCCAAACGCTGGACCGATTGCCCCCATCGGTTGCGGAGAAATTCGTAAGTAGACTCTAATCCCTCTTCAAAATAGAGCGGCAACAGATATCGAGCTACGATCCACCGACCGGCAATGTATCCCAATGCCAGTTGAAGGAATCCGAAGTTGCCACTGTATGCCACACCGGGAATGCTTAGAAACGTGAGGACGGATGTTTCCGTAGCAACCACCGAAAGCATGATCATCCACCACGGTAGATTTTTCTCAGCCAGAAAATATGATTTTGCAGAAGACTGTTTACCTCCAGCCCAAAGTGCCACTCCGGAAACAATGGTCAAATAGACAAAAAGAACAATAAAATCGACAGTCTGCACAAGATCAGGAGGATGTTTTGTTGAGAATCGCTTCCATGACTGCATTATGAAAATCTCGGCGAACCTGAGTCATTCCTCCTCTTTCTCGTGTAGGATGTACTCTGTTGGTAAAGAGGATCACGCCGATTCGACGGACAGGATCGATCCACATGGAAGTACCAGTAAATCCGGTATGACCAAAACTACTTTCGCTGAAATAATCTCCAGACCAGCTGCCTTCTTTCGCCCGTGTGTCCCATCCAAGTGCCCTGTCGCTGCCAGTTGGCATTTCCTGCTTCCGGGTAAACTCTTCGATGATCGAACGGCTGAAATAGCGCCGTCCACCATAGAAACCTTCATCCATCATCATTTGTGCATAGGCTGCCAGATCATCAACCGTGGAGAAAAGTCCCGCATGGCCGGCCGCACCACCCAGCTGCCACGCTCTTTCATCGTGAACGATGCCGTGAACCAATCCTCGACCGTATCGCTCATCAATCTCCGTAGGTGCCACCCGCCCGAAAACCGATGAATCGGGATTGAAGAAGGTACTCTCCATGCCTAGCGGTTTAAAAATGTAACTGGAGGCGAGATCTTCAAAAACTTTCCCTGACACTTTTTCACAAATCTTTGCGAGAAGAATAGGACCGAAATCGCTATATCTGTACTCTTCCCCCGGATCATATACCAAAGGTCGTTGGATAATATCAGACAGAATATCATCAGCTGTAGAACCTAGCGGATACTCATCAAAGGGCTTCAGCCCGGCGGAGTGGGTCAGTAAGTGCCGAATAGTCACTTTCTCTTTACCGCCGCCAGTGAATTCAGGGATGAAATCTTTCACCGGCTCATCTAGCGGCAATATTTTTTGCGCCACCAGCTTCATAGTCACACCCGTGGTAGCCACCACTTTCGTCAAAGAAGCAAGATCATAAATGGTCCCGGCTGTTACAGATGCAGATGAAGGATCGTAAGTATGACGGCCGGTCTGGTGCGTCCAGACAACCTTGCCCTCCTTCAGAACAATGGCTGAGGCACCAGGAAAGATAGAATCGCTTACAGCTTTTTCAAGAACGGATCGGGCGGCACTGAAATCGATCTTTTCTGATGACATGGCTAACGGTCTACCGATTATTCGTTTCACCCCATGTCCCTGAAGCAATGATGGGCTGAGATCCACCGGAAGTGTGCCGGTAATGCTGGCACCACCAAACAGTGCATTAGCCATGGCCCGCATAGAAATTGAACCGTAGCCATAACCAGCCAGGTAAGTGCCTATCTCATCTACATCACTAACGTATGGAGAACCAAATGAGACCACCACAACTGGTTTTCCCGTCTCTTGCAGTCTGGTTATAAGTTCACGATGTGTTGAGTCAATGGTAAACGTGCCGAGAAACTCGGCAACGCGGATAAGCAGAGACACTAGGATATGATCAGAAGAATCAGTCTCCGCTACGATCTCTGAAATCTGGGTTTCTGAGAGAGGTTGGTAATGAAACTGCGAATCTACATTGCCATGGAGTCGGGAGACGGCAGACCGAAAAGGAGTCGAAAAAGAAAGCATCCCTTCACTGGTGGCAAGGAGAATATGACTCATTTTCTTGCTGGCGCCTACATGAATGGGAATATTATCGTTCTCATCCTTAACCAAAGTTATTGATTTTCGGGCCGCCTTGGCCGCTGATGAAGTATGCTGCCATCCGCTAAGAATATCCCTTGCGTGCTTAACGGAAACAGTCCGCTTATCCCACAAACCCATGTTTTTCTTAGCCTGAAGAATCTTCCGAACCGATTCATCAATTCTTTCTTCAGAAAGCCGTCCGCTCCGGACAGCTGAAATTACACCGTCAATAGCTGTATCATATTCAATAGGAAGTAAGACAATATCAGAACCTGCCTCAATTGTTCGAATTGCCGCCTCGGCCGACCAGAAAGCTTCAGTAATTCCACCCATTTCCATGGCGTCGGTTACGATGAGACCGTCAAATCCGAACTCTTCTCTCAGTATTTGTCCGTTAAGTTTGTAGGATAGGGTTGCAGGCAAGCGACTCTCATCCATATCAGGAATGGCAATGTGGGCAATCATCATCATTTTTACTCCCGCATCGACGGCATCTTTGAACGGGGCCAGATCGATTTTCCTGAAAGTCACCTCATCAGATGTGATGACCGGCAATGTGCTGTGCGAATCGACGCCCGTATCACCATGTCCGGGAAAGTGCTTGGCGCAAGCGATAAGGCCGTGATCCTGCGCACCCCTGATAAAGGCATTCCCGTACTTTGAAACGATTCCTGGCGAATCACCATAAGACCTGAAGTTGATAATTGGATTTTCCGGATTGCTGTTCACATCTACCACAGGTGAGAATGTGACGTGAACCCCGATAGCACGTGCTTCCAGAGCAGTGATCTTACCCTGCTCGTAGGAAAGCTCCGGATCTCCAGTAGCTGCCATGGCCATATTGGACGGAAAAAGCGTAGCACCATCTATCTTCTGACCCACGCCCCTTTCAAAATCGGCCGCTACAAGCAGTGGAATCTTGGGGAAGGACTGGAATTCATTCAGGTTCGCCACTGTTCCGTGAACTGACCCTACGAAAGTGATAACACCGCCGAGGTGGCGCTCTGTGATAAGCCGCTTCACCTTCTGAAACCTGCCGGCATCATTGCGGTAAAAGTCACCGGTATACCTCACCATGAACATTTGTCCAACCTTTTCTTCAATATTTAAGTCACTTAAGGTAAGTTCTTTAAGTTTTACTTCAATAGT
The DNA here is from genome assembly GCA_004124465.1 of Fidelibacterota bacterium. Classification (GTDB taxonomy): domain Bacteria; phylum Fidelibacterota; class Marinisomatia; order Marinisomatales; family S15-B10; genus UBA2125. The sequence goes on along the minus strand of SCKS01000003.1, from coordinate 28,045 downwards.
TGGAGAAGGCGGCGTACAGTACCAGAGGGTAGTTAGTAGGATTCCCAATACCAGCTGCTTTGCACTATTCATTCAGATATATCCTTTCGATTCTTTTACCGCTCATAGCCGTGAAAAGTGTGTATGGATTTAGCCCGATATCTTTACTGATTTCTTCAACTGGAATGGCATTTTCATCATCTTTTCCCCAGATCAACACGGTGTCGCCTTCGGAAGGTTCACTATCCCCAAAGTCCACCATGAACTGATCCATGCATATCCGACCTGCAATTTTATACCGGCCTCCTTTCCAGCCAACAAATCCCCGCTCGAACCACGGTCTTGGCATACCGTCAGCAAATCCCACTTGAACCACCCCCAGCTTGATGTCTGTTTCCGGACGATAAAGGGCACCATAGCTAATTGGTGTTCCTGCTTCCACACTTCTGACGAGAACAATCTTACCTTTGAAATTCATTACTGGTTCAATTGAAAGAGGGTTGATCATCTCTTCGGAAGGTTTTGCACCGTAAAATAGCATCCCCACGCGCACCATATTGTAGAAAGAATCAGGCATATTAACCAATGCACCACTGTTAGCAATATGTATCCAATTGGGCGAGCAAATTCCCCTGATTTGATCTACTGAATCCTCAAATAGTGTTTTCTGTTCGTAGGCAAATGATAAATCCCCTTCATCAGAAGTGGAGAGGTGGGTATAAATACCTTCTGGTTGCTGACCAGTTGTGTCCAAAATCCGGTCGGTAACAGATGCAACTTCATCATGGGGTATTCCCAGCCTGGTCATACCTGTATCAACTTTAATATGATACTTTGGTAAAGGTCCTCCCTTTTTGGATATTTCCTCAAATAAATCAAGATCTCCAAACCATGAAACATTAACAGTGATTGCATGTTCTACAGCAAGAGGAACAGCCTCACGGGTAAGACGCTCAAACATAATAATCTCACCCTTGATAGCGGCATTCCTCAGTTCCAACGCTTCGCCAATAGAAAATACTCCAAAATAGTTTACACCCACTTTTTCAAGTGCCTTGGAAATAGGAACAGCACCGTGACCGTAACCGTCGGCCTTTACAACCGCCAACACCTCCGCATTACCAACACGATCTTTAATGAGTCTATAATTATGAACAAGGCGACCGAGATTTATTTCGGCAATAGGATTAGCCATTTGAGATCGAGAACTTAACCAATTCTTCCGGTTCCGCCACAGCGCCAGCCGCGACTAGTCCACCAAATACAGCGGGAAAATCAGCCTTCCTCCAACCATCAAATTCTAGCCTGTTCATGAGCATCGTTCGATAGAAATGTGATTCTATGATGACTGAGCCGTGAAGACCCAAATCACCGGAGAAGTCAATCTTTTCAATTAGCTCATCCACCAACTCCCGGAGTCCATCAGCGCCTGAGGCAACTATTTGACTGGCAATGAAATTCCCATTCTCAGCAAGTTGAAAAATCTCAGGTGTAAGACCCGCCACAATTGACACACCTTCACCACCAGACGCCTTTTCAAGGGCCTCTTCAAAACTGCTAACTCCGAAATGGTCTGTCACCAATTGTCTCAGTTCGACAATCTCATCATCATTAGAACGGTCAGCGGCGATGAGTTCAGTAAGAAGAGACTTTCCGAACCAATAGCCACCTCCTACATCCCCACTTTGAAAACCAAAACCTCCAGCTCTCCTCAATTTTCCATCCTTATCTTCCCCAACCGCGATGGAACCGGTTCCTACAATGAGTGTCATACCAGGCCCTTCTCCCCAGATTGTCCTGTGTGCCAGTTCGGCATCAGAGATCAGTTGCAAAGACGCTTGAGGAAAAAGTGCTTCACAGGTTTGTTTCAAGGTGGGCCGATATTTCGGGTGACTTATCCCCGCCATACCCACAACACAGGTTTTAACATTTATTGCAGCTACATCAGTTTCAGAGAGTACTTTCTGCATTAGCTTTCTCAGCCTCTCAATGCCATCATCACCGTAAACATTGGGATTGGTTCCGCCTCCCCTCTTCAATAGTGCGGTTTTTAATGGTATATTTGCCAGAAGAACATCTGTTGAGCTGCCACCTCCATCGGCGGAGACAACCCAGTCGTCAGCCACCATACTCCTCCACCAGAAACTGTTTCAGATCTACAAAACTGTCAAATTCACCTTCGCAACAACCGAGAATCCAAGAGCTCACATCATCAAAAGGCATATTCATTACTAGATAAACAGGAACCCCCATACGATGAGCCAAGGTTACTTCTCCATGGGTTCCTCCACCCTTCAGAACAGTTTCGTCCCAGTAACAAATAACATAATCGATTTCATTATCAATAGCATCCAGATCCCGCTTGATCAGTTTCCTCACAGTCAACTTAAATTTGGCGCGCTGATTAAAACGCCAGCTCCGGAAATTCTCAACCTCTTCGGCAGTCAGAGTTTCATTTTGTATCTCAACAGGATTAAAGACGGTGTGACCCAGCTGATTGTTCAGCCATGCGGTCATCTCATCTCGCCAAGCTCGGCCCAACTCCGGGGCATTTTCCATCCCGCCGGACAGGTAAGCTTTCATTCAGTGGAAATGCGGGGGAACAGGAAACTGTTGACGACAGTCCAGAGAGCTATTGTTCCTAATACCACAAGGATCAGGACCGGAGAAGAGTCCTGATTCAACAGCAGATCTCGGCCTATCTTGACAAGGATGGAGGTAGGGAGAACATGAAGCAACGGCTGAATCGCTGTGGGAAAAACATTAAGAGGAACAAACCACTCCGAACAGAAGCCGAGACTGAGAAGAAGAAGAAGAATTACAATCTGGCTTGCAACGGCATCGCGGGCGAGAATTCCCAGAGTTAAACCTACCATGCCACCCAATAAAACAGCGAGAGCAATGAGGAAAAGGAACAGAAGCTGTCCAAAAAATGGGTAGCCGTAGCCGAGTAGAGTCTGGAGAATTCCCAGCGCCAGAAGCGACCTGATGATTCCCTCAGGCAACATTGAAAACATGAGGCTCATAACAGTTGAGGTCGGCGTGTGAGGCGAAGCATAAATTGAACAAAAGAAACCGTTGATGCCTCTGTTATGAAAAAGATCATTAAAGAGAGCAATCAGAGCACCAGCAAATGCCACCATCAGAACTATTCCCGGAATCAACCAACCGAGCTGAGGGACACCTTGCAGCTTTGGTATACCTCCCGACAATCCAAAACCGAGAGTGATATATATGCCAATGGGTAGAAGCAAAGCCAGTGACAGTTCACCAATCCATCTGTGCCTGAGTTGGGCCAACCGGCGGTTCAGAAATGCCATTAAAAGGGTCAACGGATCGGCTCCTCGGTGGAAGTCATAATAAGCGTTTCAAGACCAACTTTATCAGCAGCATAGTCCACAAGTTCTTCCTGGATAGCCAGTTTCATAATGTCAAAAAAGACTTCCCGCTCCCTGGCATAAAAATCGAACACCTCTCCCACCTGGGATGGACTGACTACAGTGGTCACTTTACTCATGTTATCATAAAGCTCTTTAGACAACTTTTTGAAGTGGATCTGGAAATGGAACAGTTCACCAGCATTCTCAAGAAGCCGATCAAGTTTACCATCTAGAGCCACTTTACCGTGGTCCATGATGACCAATCTGTCATGTACACGCTCAGCTTCACGAATGGACTGTGTGGTATAAATGATTGTTTTACTACCTCGCATCTCCTGTAGAAAATCCCACACTTCGTACTGAGCGCGGAGATCCAATGAGGCAGTTGGTTCTTCAATTAGAAGAACATGGGGATCAGGAAGGAAAGTTCTGGCAAGAAGTGCTCGCTGCTGATAGCCGGATGAAAGTGTATGAGGGAAATCATGAATGAATTCACGAAAACCGAGGCGGTCAGATAGAGAAGCGATCCGGCTATTCAACAATTGAGGGGCCATGAGGTACAGCCGGCCGTGAAATTGTAAATTTTCGAAAATGGTAAGTTGGGAATCGAAGTTGGCCCGTTGCGGCATATACCCCACTACGCTGGCCGTTTCAATCCTTCGAAGCTGCACATCTTTCCCATCAATGAACACAGAACCGTACTCAGGTTTGGAGAAACCGGCAATGGTTTTCAACAGAGCACTCTTACCAGAGTCGTTTGGACCCACCACAGCCATGATAGAACCACGTTCGATACCAAAAGAAAGACCCGCAAGAACGGACCGACCGTTTAGAACCTTACCGACTTTTTTTAGAGATACAGAGGCTTCCATAACTCAGTGTGCATGATACCAAGATTCACCGACGCCCCATTCTACCACCACCGGCACATCTAACGGTAAAGCATTTTCCATTTCTGACAACACTAGATCCTTAACATCATCTATCTCTTCATCAGGCACTTCAAACAGAAGTTCATCATGAATCTGAAGGATCATCTTTGTTTTAAAATTTTGTTCACGGAGCTTACCGTCAATATTGATCATAGCCAATTTAATCATTTCGGCGGCAGTCCCCTGAATAGGCATGTTAACGGTTGCTCGTTCAACTGCACTTCGAACCCGTTGGTTACTGTCTAAAATATCATGACAGTAACGTCGCCGTCCCAGCATAGTCTTAACATACTTCTCTTTTCTAGCAAACACCAATATCTCATCAATAAACCGTTTAATACCAACATACCGCTCAAAATATGAATCGATAATCTTTTTTGACTCATTCATGGGTATTCCCAGTTCCTGGGAAAGTCGGAAGGGACCGGCACCATACATAACGCCAAAGTTGACTATCTTGGCAGTGCGCCGCATCTCAGGTAAAACACCATCCACAGGAACACCGTAAATATTTGCGGCAGTGTGCGCATGGATGTCTTCACCATCTTCAAAAGCAGCGCGTAGCATCTCATCTCCACTGAGATGTGCCATAACGCGGAGCTCTATCTGTGAATAGTCAGCTGAAAAAAGTGTCCAACCTTTCTCTTGAGGGCGAAATGCTTTCCTTATTTCCCGACCTTCTTCAGTTCGGATAGGAATATTCTGGAAGTTGGGATTGCTGCTCGAAAGACGGCCAGTTGCAGCGACGGTCTGGTTAAATGACGAGTGGATGCGTCCAGTCTCAGGGTGAATCATTTCTGGTATGGCATCTACATAGGTAGATTTCAATTTCTGGAACTTCCGGTAATCTAGAATTTTTTCTGGAAGAGGGTGCTGAGTTCTGAGTGACTCCAAAACATTTACATCTGTAGACCTTTTTCGAACTTGGGGAAGAGCCAGGTCATCAAACAAAACCGTGGCTAACTGTTGAGGGGAGTTGATGTTGAATTCAGTCCCCGCAAGATTGTATATCTCGGTTGAAAAACTGTCCAGCTGTCCCTCCATCCATTGAGACATCTCCCACATTATTTTCTGATCCACATATACGCCGTGATACTCCATATTAACCAGCGTCGGCAAAAGAGGTGCTTCAACATCAGTGTAAATCTTTCCAAGCGACACCTCTTCCAATTTTTCCTTAAAAATTGGAACCAGCTGAAGACAGACATCGGCATCTTCAGCAGCATAGAAAGAAATATCTTCCAAAGAAACTTCATCCATCCTTTTCTGACCTTTGCCTGAACCGATAAGCTCTGTGATGGGCTGCATGGTGTAACGCAAGTGTTCCTGGCTAAGGTAATCCAGCTTGTAGGAATGGGCTTCTGGGCGGATGAGGTGAGCTGCAATCATGGTGTCAAATTGCACCCCCTTAACCTCGATGCCATGACGCTTCATAATCAGCATATCATACTTAATATTTTGACCGCACTTACTAAGAGATTTATCTTCAAGGATGGGCTTTAGTTCGGCCAACACAGTTAACAGGTCGTCATTACCACCAAAAAGTGGTTTTTCTTTTTCAGGAAATAAAACAGGCAGATACCAACCGGCATCAGGCTTAACAGCAAAACTAAAACCGACTATCTCGGCACGCATGGGATCGGTGCTGGTGGATTCCACATCAAAGGAAATCAGCTCGGCACCTTTAAGTGTTTTGACCAAAGTTTTAAGTTCCTTCGAACTTTCCACTGTGACAAAATCTTTCTCAACCTCTTCCACCATCTTGATATTCTCTTCACCCCTGAAGGCATCCAGCTGACTTTGAAGTCGGAAAAACTCCAGCTCCTGAAATAGCTGATCCATAGTCTCAAAATCGAACCGCCCCAATTCCATCTCTTCCACTTCGATGGGCAGATCAAGATCCGTTTTTATGGTGACAAGTTCTCGCGACAGGTGCGCATCATCTACGCCTTGCGTCAACCCTTCCCGAACACGTTTATTCTTCACTTCTCCAGCATGTTTAAGGATATTTTCGAAAGAGCCATACTCCTGTAAAAGTTTCACAGCTGTTTTCTGACCCACTCCCTGGACGCCAGGTACATTATCAGAACTGTCTCCCATGAGTCCTAGCAGATCTATAATTCGTTCCGGCGGCACACCCCACTTCTCTTCCACCTCCAAAGGACCATAGATAATTGACTCGCCACTCTTACCAGGTGCATGCATAAGAATCTGATCAGTGATAAGCTGCATAAAATCTTTGTCGCCACTAATGATACGGCACTCCAAACCCGCAGCTCGTGCCTTCATCGCCAGCGTGCCGATAATGTCATCAGCTTCATAACCTGCCATCTCCAGTCGGGGAATATTCATGGCTTCAATCAATTTCCACATATAGGGGAGTTGTTCTCGAAGTTCATCCGGCATCTTTTCCCGGGTAGCTTTGTATTCCGGATACATCTTATGACGAAATGTTTTCTCTTTGCCATCGAAGACGGCTGCAAGGTAATCTGGAGATTCATCTCTCAACAGTTTAAACAGAGAGTTAATGAACCCAAAAAGAGCGCTGGTGTGTCGTCCATCGGAAGTGATTAGAGGGCTTCTAATCATGGCAAAATGAGCCCGATAAACCATGGCATAACCATCTATGAGGAAGAGCCGCTTCTTTCTGGACGAGGGCACGGGATAAGTTATCACGGGCGGGCGGCAGGCATCAATTGAATTCTAGGAAAATCCCGAATGTCAATTAATCAGTAGCCTAACACCTGTCACATCGCTTAATATCTCCATCTTTCACTTTTTCAAAAAGGACAAACAAACTGATGGAATACAGATTGTTAGGTAACACTGGTATTGAAGTGTCTCAGCTATGTCTGGGTACAATGACTTTTGGCGGTCCCGCCGATGAAAAAGAATCGGCCAAAATGTTCAACCAGAGTCGGGACGCAGGAATCAATTTTTTCGACTGTGCTAACGTCTACGAAAAAGGACGCTCAGAGGAAATTCTAGGTAAACTTATTGCCGACTGTCGGGAAGAAGTGGTCATTACGAGTAAAGTCTATTTTCCCACCGGTGAACATGTGAATGCACGAGGCGCCACACGAAAACATATGAAGGCCGCTGTGGAAGCTAGCCTCAACCGTCTTGGCACCGACTACATCGATATTTATTTCATACACCGTTTCGATGATCTCACTCCACTGGAAGAAACTCTCCGGGCACTGGATGATCTGGTTCAGGCAGGAAAATTGCTTTATCTGGGTGCCAGCAATTTTGCTGCCTGGCAAGTGGCCAAGGCGTTAGGAATTTCAGCCAGACATGGTTGGAACAGATTCGAGTGCATTCAACCCATGTATAATCTTGTGAAACGGCAAGCGGAAGTGGAAATGCTCCCCATGGCTCATTCTGAAAATGTAAGCGTCATCAGCTATTCTCCACTGGGTGGTGGTCTATTGACTGGAAAATACACCAAAAGTCAAAAACCCAGTGAAGGGCGTCTGCTGGAGAATAAAATGTATGAGGAGCGCTATGGTGATCCCCAACTGTACAGTGTGGCTGAGGCTTTCGCTGACTTCGCTCATAAACAGGGTGTCTCGCCTGTTTCTTTGGCGGTGGCTTGGGTCGGTGCTCACAAAGCCATCACAGCACCCATCATTGGTGGCAGAAATGTCCAACAGCTGGAATCGTCTCTTCAATCTGTAGAAATTGAAATGACCGATGAACTCCGAGCCGAGATATCAGCCCTTTCGCCTAAACCACCTCCTGCAACTGACCGAAACGAAGAGGCAACAGAGCACAATTACGGTGTGAGGTAGTCAGTCAGAATGTCGTAAGGCAGTCGCATTTTTTCAGCTGTCCGGTTTTGTCAATAAATTGAATAGTTCATGAAGATCGATCGTCATCCCCGCCCCACCTTTTCCGTTGAAGATGCCAACCGAGCCGCAGATATTGTTTTCGGAATTAAAGGGGAGGTCTTGGAACTTGCCGGCGAAAGGGACAGAAACTTTCTTATCACTAATAATAGAAATGAGAAATATGTTCTGAAAGTATGTAATCACGCCGACAGTGATGATGTGATCGATTTTCAGAACCAGTTACTCACTCATCTCTCTTCCAACAACAGCCAGTGGCAATGGCCGCTGCCCCTACCTGACCAAAATGGTGCCCTAATTGGCTATACACATAACAGCGATGATGATGAAATAAGGGTCAGACTTCTCACCTTTGTGGACGGCATTTTTCTGGCCGATTATTACCCCCATTCACCCTATCTTATGGGTCAACTCGGTCAATTCCTCGGCAAAGTGACCCGGTCGTTTTCTGACTTCACCCATCCAGCCATGGACCGGAAACTGTTCTGGGATATGAAAAACGGCATCGGTCTTATCCGTGAACATATTGATGAAATCAATGACAGTAAGCGGGAAGATATTGTTCACCATTTCCTCAGTATTATTGAAAATGCCCTGCTCCCCGTTCAAAATGACCTCCGGACAGGTGTCATTTACAACGATGCCAATGATCATAACATACTGGTCAAATCCGATGCAAACGGCGAAGGTGCGATTGTTGGTGCCATCGATGTAGGCGATTCCGTCCACTCCTGGCTGGCCGCTGAACCAGCAGTAGCATGCTCTTACGCAATGTTGAACAAGCCAGATCCCTTGGCCACCGCCAAGGAAATTATCTGTTCCTACCATAAAACCTTTCCCTTAACTGAGGAGGAGATATCAGTCTTGTTTGCCCTTTCCTGTTTGAGATCTTGCATGACAGTAACTATCGCGGCTCACCAAAAATCACTGGAGCCGGAGAATGATTACCTCTCTGTCAGTGAAGCATCGGCGTGGCAGCTGCTTGGAATGCTTAAGAAAATATCACCGGAGTTTGCCCATTTCTCCTTCAGGCACGCCTGCGGGTTAGAGCCGTCGCCTTCTACTACTCACCTCGTTCAATGGATGAATGAACATAAGGGTCAGTTTTCAAAAGTAGTTAACCTCGATCTTAATACTAGCAAAGTAAGAGCGGTTGATCTCTCCATCGGTAGCCTGGACCTGACGAACGGTGTCTGGAAAAACATGGAAGCTTTGACTGAAATCATCGGTACACCCGCACTGGGCAGATATGATGAACCCCGAATGATCTACACTTTTGATCAGTTCCGCACCGTTGGTAACAACGGTGAGGAATGGAGGACCATTCACTTGGGGATCGATATCTTTCTACAAGCAGGGTCCTCGGTCTTTTCTCCCTTGGAAGGTGTAGTTCATTCTGTGAAAGACAATGAGAGGAATCTGGACTACGGTCCCACGGTAATTCTGAAACATTCTCCTGAGGAGACAGTTCACTTCTTCACCCTTTACGGCCATCTGAGTCGGGATGTTCTAATGTCTTTGAACGAAGACGATACCGTTTCGGCGGGTAGTAAGATTGGACAAATCGGAAATGAAAGCGAAAACGGTGGCTGGTCACCTCACCTTCATTTTCAGGTGATGACAAACTGTTTGAATTATTCTGGCAATTTTCCCGGTGTAGCCAAACCATCCGAGCGAAACATCTGGCTCAGCATTTCCCCCGATCCCTCACCCCTGTTGGCAATTGAAAATGACAAAGCAGTTGCTAGAGAGGAATCGCCGGAAGAAATCTCAGAATCTCGGCATTGTCACTTAGGCCCTATGCTGAGCCTTTCTTATCAGACACCACTAAAGATCGTACGGGGTTGGATGCAGTATCTTTACGATAACGAAGGACGAAAATATTTGGACGGGGTGAACAATGTACCTCACGTTGGTCACTCCCATCCCAAAGTTGTAGAGGCGATTCAGAAACAGACTGCTGTATTGAACACCAACACGCGATATCTCCATGAAAATATTACCCGACTGGCTGAACGAATCACCGACACCATGCCTGAAACGCTTTCTGTATGTTTCTTTGTGAACAGCGGCAGCGAAGCCAACGATTTGGCTCTTCGGATGGCACATGCTCACACAGGCGGCGAAAATGTGATCACGGTAGAAGGGGGCTATCACGGCCATCTCATTTCACTTATTGATGTTAGTCCTTACAAGTTTGACGGACTTGGTGGTAAAGGATTGGCTAATCATGTTGAGATGGTTCCCATGCCTGACGGCTATCGGGGCGAATATAAATACAAGGAACCGAATCTGGGAGAACGGTATGCAGATAAAGTGGAAGAGGCCGTGAATAAGATCAAAAACAAGAGTGAAAAGTTGTCCGCTTTCATTAGTGAGTCAATGATTAGCAGTGGTGGACTGGTTATTCCACCCAAAAATTATCTCGCCACTGCTTACGAACATGTTCGCAAGGCCGGCGGCGTCTGCATTGCCGATGAGGTGGTGGTGGGATTCGGTCGGGTGGGTAGTCATTTCTGGGGGTTTGAAGCCCAAGCGGTGGTTCCAGACATTGTGACCCTTGGCAAACCCATGGGTAACGGCCACCCCATCGCCGCGGTGGTAACCACCCCAGAAATTGCTGCCTCTTTCAACACAGGCATGGAATATTTTAACACTTACGGCGGCAACCCAGTTTCTTGTGCTGCCGCACTGGCAGTCTTGGATGTTTTGTATAAAGAAAAACTTCAAGAAAATGCTGCTTTAGTTGGAAAATTTCTAATTGCCCGTCTCAAATCCCTTCAAGAGAAATTTCCTATCATTGGAGACGTTCGGGGAAGCGGCTTTTTTATAGGGGTTGAATTGGTAAAGATCCGCGATTCCATGGAACCAGCGCCAAAGCATGCCAGTTACGTGGCAGAACGGATGAAGGAGCGAGGAATTCTCATCTCAACTGACGGCATAAGACACAACGTTCTGAAGATCAGGCCGCCCATGGTCTTTACCCAAAGCAACGCAGAACTTTTGGTAAGCACCATGAATGATGTGCTCCAAGACAGTTTTTGCCAATAAGAGTCAACATTTCATCCTGAATGTTCCTTTTGCGTTTACTCTCTATTTTCCATGGTGTAAATTTGTAGCGTGTTGAGACTCTTATTTTAATTTATACTAAACTGAAAATAGATGGAGGCAATTATGAGCCAACCTTTCTCTCTCCCTGAATTACCTTTTGATGAAAATGCCCTTGCACCCACTATATCTGCCCAAACGGTGGGTCTCCACTATGGTAAACATCATGCAGCATATTTCAATATGCTAAACACCCTTTCGGAAGGGACGGATTTTGCCGACATGGAGCTTGAAAATGTGGTGAAAGGCAGTTTCGGTAATGCCGACACACAAAAGGTTTTCAACAACGCAGGCCAGGCATGGAACCATATTCTTTACTGGAACCAGATGCAACCCGGCGGAGCTGATGAACCGACAGGACGACTGGCCTCCATGATAGATGGCGCCTTCGGCGACATGGACTCATTCAAAGATCAGTTCACCACCGCAGCTGTGGGCGTCTTCGGCAGTGGCTGGTGCTGGCTCGTTGAAGAGGACGGCGGTTTAGCTATTATGGGAACACCCAATGCAGAAAATCCCCTTGCCCATGGGAAACATGCCCTCATGGGAGTTGATGTATGGGAACACGCCTATTATCTTGATTACCAGAATCTAAGGGCAGACCATGTGAAGGCTGTGCTAAACAACCTGATCAACTGGGACTTTGTTGCTGACAGATTGAGCTAAAGTCCACATGAGTTTTTATCAAAAATCCTCGGGGTTGAACCCCGAGGATTTTTTTATTCTTAAATAATAATTACAGTATCTCGGGAACGTAATTGTATATAGAACGCGATGGACGGTCGGTGCTTTTTTCCTGAACGCGCTCCGGAAGTATCACTTCTGGATGTTCTACTTCTTCGAACTGAATTTGGCTTAACAGATGGCTGATGCAGTTGATCCGGGCCTTCTTCTTGTTATCTGATTCAACTACATACCATGGCGAGAATTGGGTATCTGTGTGTTCAAACATATTGTCCTTGGCCTGAGAATAATCGTCCCATCGCTTTACAGACTCCAAATCCATGGGGCTTAGTTTCCACCCTTTGGTTGGGTCTTCGACCCGGCCTTTGAATCGTTTCATCTGTTCTTTTGAACTGACGGAAAACCAGTACTTGATTAGTTGGATACCGGAACTGATGATCATACGCTCAAATTCAGGACAGGTCTGCAAAAAATTGATGTACTCTTTTTCCGTACAAAAACCCATGACACGCTCCACCCCGGAACGATTGTACCAGCTTCTATCAAAAATGACAATCTCACCACCGGCAGGCAGATAAGGAACATAACGCTGGAAATACCACTGTGTCTTTTCTTTTTCCGTTGGCGCAGCCAAGGCGACAACTTTACAGTACCGAGGATTTAAGTGTTCTGTGATCCGTTTTATGGTGCCTCCCTTTCCAGCTGCATCCCTGCCCTCAAAAATGATAGCAATCTTTTTACCACTGTCTATGACCCATTCCTGCATTTGAACCAATTCTATCTGCAATTCGCTGAGCATTTCCTCATATTTCTCATCGAAATCTTTTTTATTACTCATAGGACACCATAATAACTTTCATCTCTATTAAACAGATTGTAACCAGGATATTGCTACAAAACAAAATTTACAATGACATAAATGAATGGAACCTCATTTTTATCACATAGAAGACACACCATAAAAGGTTAATTAATTGGTTCTTTCATTAAAAGACCAATTAGCAAGCAGTACTGTTCTGGGGTCGATGGCCACCTTATTTGGTTTTAAATCCGCTGGAATGGAATATGATGATTTTCTTTTGGTTACACTCCTTTGTTCAACAGTGGGCGCAACTTTTCCCTCTTCATAAATCCCGAATTCGATAGGAAAGGAGAATAAATATCCATCATTCTGAACTTGTTGGATATCAATGATAATTTCTTTTTTCTTATCGTCATATTTCCATGAACCGTCAAGAATTATGTGACCTCCTTGGTATAGCCATTGATTAAAGAACATGTCAAGATCCAAACCAGATACAACCTCCATTTCATGTTTAAAGTCATCGGTCGTAGCATTGGAATTCATATATCGGGAATAATAATTCCGAATAGCTTCTTGAAATATTTCATCGCCAATCAGATTCCTCAACATGTGAAGAATCCATGCACCTTTCTGATAGGTTTGACCGGAAGTAACCTGACTCATATCTGAAAGATTATCATGAACAATTCGATAGTTCTTATGATCTTCATAATAATCGAATACCCGTTCTCTGGAAGAAATCAATCCGGAGACGAAATCCTCCCGTCCATAAGCATGTTCCCTAAACAACAAAGTGAAGTAGGTAGCAAACCCTTCGCTTAACCAAACATCATCCCAATCATATTCGGTGACTGCGTTACCAAACCACTGATGTGCGACCTCATGAATAATGACATTTCTCCATCGGGATGTTCGCTTACCAGTAACAGAATTGTCTCCATAGAAAATGGCTGTCGCAGCCTCCATGCCACCACCCACACTGTTTGATTGAATGTTGGCAAGCTTTTCATAGGCAAAAAGACCTACATAATCAGAAAAAAATTGAAGGGTATGTTTAGTAGGAACAGCAAAATCATAGAATCCTGCTTCTCGGTCCTGTTTATAAACCCAGGTTTGAATGGATTTGTCCTCAAATGTATCAACATATTGTATAGCAAATTCGGCCACACCTAATACATACAGCCAGCAAGAAATAGGAACAGCCTGCTTCCAGTGAGTTCTTTTTAGACCGTCTTTAAGATTACTTTCTTCAACAAGAAGCCCGTTAGATATTACCTGGTAATGATTGGGGGCAATTACAATCATTTCTGAGGTGGCTTTTTCATAGGGATGATCTACGGTAGGTAGCCAATGTCTGGCTCGGTTTGGCCAGTTATCACTGAAAAAGGTGCGATCACCGTATTTATTTGGGGCAATTTTTAATCCAGAGGCAGGCACCCCATAATAATCGATAGCCAGAGATACTTCCTGGTTTACTCTTGATGGTTGATCCAGGACAATAGTCAGTACGTTTTCCCGGTGGACATATTTTTGGGTGCGGCCATTCAAAGTCACCTTCGATACTTCCATTCCCTTGCCTTCACTGGTATCATCTTTATTGATCAGATCAAGGCGAATTGTCTTTAGTCCCTTAACCTTAAAAAGGATGTAAAGGGTAGCACTCCCCCGGATAATATCCTCATCATCGGAAAGGATAAGTTCAAAACGATAATGAAGTATATCAATATCCGGATTTTTTGGATAGTTGTCAGCATTTAATTGCCCAACCAATAAATATGAACAAGAAAGTAAGAGAAATGATTTTTTCATATTTTACGAATACTACTTGTAATCATGACGCATGAGGTAAGCGAATTTCTATGGAGGTCCCTTTCCCGATCTCCGATGACTTAATTTGAATGGAGCCCTCCAGAAAGTCTTCTACAATACGCTGGACCATACTGAGTCCCACGCCCCACCCCCGTTCCTTGGTGGTATAACCGGGCCGAAAGACATTTTTCCAGTCACGGCGGACAATGCCCCTACCGTTATCATTGACTGTAATTGAAACTTCCGTGTCCATTATCTCTGACCTGAGCGTCACTTCACCGGACTCTTTGTCAATGGAGTCAACAGCATTCTTGATAAGATTCTCCAGTACCCAAGTGAGCAGCGTAGGCGATGTCGTCACAGTAGCCTCTTGGCTTTTCACACGTAGTCTTACATTCCCGGCACTGCTGGGCAAACGGCGCTGGAAGTAGGATTTCAGATCTTCTAGAACTGTTTTTACTTCCACCTTCTCCATCTTTGGCACAGAGCCCATGCGTGAGAAACGTTCGTTGATCTCCTGAAGTCGCTGTACATCCGTGTCCATTTCTGAAGCGAGCTGAGATGATTCCTCAGGATGATCCTTCAGACGCTCCACCCACCCCATGAGCGATGAGACGGGCGTTCCCAGCTGATGGGCCGTTTCCCGGGCCATGCCGAACCAGATGTGCTGTTTTTCTGTTTTCCTAATCACCTGAAAACCAGAAAAGCCAAAGAAAATGAAAAGGGCCACAGCACCAATCTCGATGTAGGGCAACATTTTCAAACGCCTGATAAGGACCGAATCACCAAAATGGAGATGACCAAGCTCGTACACTTGTGGTTGAAAACCAGTTTCGCTTTCCAAGGTCACCACTAGGGGAATGGGGTTGTTTTGAGAATCCATTGCCGCCATCATCTGCTGAATCTTGACTTTATCAATTTCATCGTCGTTTCCAATATTTCGCCAGTTCACAGGATTTCCGTCAATATCAGATTGGATAATGGGGAAAGTCACTTTCAGGATAATTTCTCTAAATATAAAGTCCAGTTCGTTATCGTCAGCACTTGTAACGCTCTTGGCAATGATCTGGGCATAGAGCGAAACGGCCTCGCGGCTTTCATTCCGTAGGTCATTAATAATAGATTGGGTATAAATAAAAAGGCCGGTGATCAGAACTACAGCTCCCAGAAAAAGAGCGCCCTTGATATTGCCAGCCTGCTTGTAAATCCGCATACAAACCCTTCGCAAGGAAATTAGCGCGGCATGCTCACATTATATAACCATTTCCCTGAAGATAGGCGATGATACTATCCACTTCTTCCTCTAATGTTGTCGTGGAAGTGTCCAGCGTCATTTCAGCATTTTCAGGTTCCTCATAAGGATCATCAATTCCCGTGAAATTCTTTATCTCTCCGGCTCTCGCCTTGGCATAAAGTCCTTTCACGTCCCGTTCTTCACAAACTTCAATTGGGCATTTCACAAAGATCTCAACAAAGCGTCCTATTTCACTCCGGGCGTACTGCCGTTCGGCACGATAGGGTGAAATGAATGCACAAACTGTGATCACGCCATGTTTAACAAGACGTTCAGCCACGAACGTTACACGCTCAATATTTTTGTCCCGGTCCTCCTTGCTGAATCCCAGATCTCGAGTCAGTTTCTGGCGCACCACATCCCCGTCCATCCGCTGAACGCGATAGCCCATGGCTTCCAGTTTCTCGCACAGAGGAATAGAGATGGTGGTTTTTCCGGCACCGGACAAACCTGTAAGCCATACAGCCACCCCTTGCTGTTGATTGTTTTCCGCTACCAATGTTTTTTCCTCAACCATTTTGGTAATGTCTCCTCAAAATTTCTTCAACCTCAGATCGGGTGAACTCTTCAGGCAACCTTTCCCCATTTTTCAGCATTTCACGAACTTTGGACCCACTCAGAAAAATCTTTTCGTGATCCATGGCCCTGGATGTTTTTGTGGTAGCCATAGAGTTGGTCCGCTTGCAGTAAAACGCATGTTCAAAGAAAAGCGGTTGAATTCCCAGTTCCTCTGGAGTGAATTGATCGAAGATTTTCTGTGCATCATAAGTACCGTAATAGTCACCGACTCCGGCATGATCCCGCCCTACAATGAAATGGGTACAACCGTAGTTTTTTCTGGTGATGGCGTGGAAAATGGCCTCCCGAGGACCGGCGTACCGCATAAAGGCAGGATAAACAGAAAGAACGGTATAGCGGTGCGGGAAATAATTGTCAATAATAGCTTCATAACACTCCATCCGAATTTCCGCCGGTATGTCATCACCTTTCGTCTCGCCCACGATAGGATGGATCAGCAGACCGTCCCCAAATTCGAGAGCACATTTAGTAAGGTATTCATGGGCACGATGTATGGGATTTCGTGTTTGAAAACCTACCACTGTTTTCCATCCCTTTTTGTCAAACAGCTGCCTTAATTCAGCCGGTGAATGCCGGTACTGAGAAAATCTGCCGTGATGAGGAACCTTATATGCTTCTACTTCACCGGCAAGGTACCAATTACCCAGCTTCTGAAGCGCAGCTACGCCGGGATGGGCTGCGTCACTTGTGAGGAAAACAGTTTCAGCTTCTTTCTCTTTGTCAGCTTTATAGATGTCTTCAATTTTGATTTTACCCAAAATTTCACCGCTGCTACCCTTCAGTACTGCCTCACCGAATGATTTTAGATGCTCCGCCAATGCATCCTCCACAGGCAAAACAATGGGAAGAGACCAGATCAAACCGTTGCTGAGTCTCATCTCTTTGAGTACAGAGTGATAATCATCGGCACCCATAAAGCCGCTCAGCGGGCTTAAGGCACCAGTCGCGAGCATTTCAAAATCTGCCTGTCCCCTCTGCGAGAGCGCGACGACTGGCAAATCAGAATTCACCTCTTGGGGTGCTTCCGCTTGAAGATCAATTAATATTTCGCCGTGAGGAATGCTCATCTGTTTATTGATAAATAATGGCCGGAAAATTACAAAGCCGAAGTCAACTCTTCATATCTTGCTTTTTGATTCGTAACCGAGCGGTGAGGTCAACAATATCACTGCGATATTGAACCGACAGTACAGTAACGATCAACACCATGCTAAAAAGAGAGATCAATCGCGCAATACTATAGGCAGAATCGTCAACCGAGAAGATAACGGTGTGGCTTCCGGTGGGAATCTGAACACCTCTGAGAACATGGTTAGCACGATATATCTCAGTCTCCACACCATCCACATCAACTCTCCAGCCCGGACCATAATAATTTTCGGAAAGGACAAGAAAACCGTCACCCGCTATCTCCGTTTGTAAAACAATTTCATTTTCAGAATATTTTGTCACCATTACTTTCCCGACCTCCATTTTGAGTCCGGGTTCACTCCTATAGTTTAGCACATGGGCTGTCGAGACTGGATTGAATTCCGGTTTCAGGATAGAAGCGAGGGACTCCTGCGGACTTTCAACTGAATTAACCTCTCTTACAAACCATGCCTTCGGAAGGACATTCCTGTTCTCGTACACCTTGAGCTGATCCTGGAAAGCAAGACGAAATCGAGGGTCATTCATGGTCCGCTGGGTAATCACATATTTCACATTGAGCATATTTTGGATCGCCTCACTGTTCAGCGCCTTGGCATCCAGTAAATCCTGGTATGACCTCAACTTCACTGGGCGATAACCGCCCACAGTGGACAAACCAAAATAGGCGTACCAGTTGGTGTTGAACTGCTCCACGGGAAGTACCCTGTGAAGACCTCTGTTTTCAAGCAAAAACTGAACTTCCTTAGTTTGAAAGTAACCTGCATTAATAGCCCGTTCTGATTTCAGGTGAATGAATTCATTGTTTACTACCCACAGATCGATGACAGTTATGGATACGAAAATCAACCCTAGAAAAAACGGCTTAACAGTCCCTTTGAAAGCGAACCATAAAACAGTTAATCCCATTCCGGATAAAACAAAAGTCAGCAGCACTCCTTTCTGAAACAAACTGACCCTTACCTCTTTCAGTTGGGCCAAAGCCGCCGGCTGGTACCTGGCAGCCTCCCCAAGTTTTGAAAAAGAAAATAGTTCAGATCCAAGAACCAAAAAAAACAGAGATAGCCCTAAAACAATACCAAAGACCATAACAGTCCTTTTTTTTATGATCTCGAACTGGTCATTCCTGGATTCCAATGTTTTACAAGTCTGGTGGAGCGTTGCCGCCGCAAGAAAAGAGAGAGTGAATGGTAGTAAAATGTAGATCATTGAAGGAACCCGAAAACGACCAAACATGGGTGCAAACTTGTAGAGTGACCAAAAGAGTACAGGAAAATGTTCACCAAATCCAATAATCAGAATAATAACTGAGGCGACACCCATAGAGACGATTTCACTCTCTGGCTTTCTGATGAGAAAACCTACAACAGCCAAAACCAGCACCATCAGACCCACATAGTGGGTGGACTGGGTGAAAGGCATATATCCCCAGTAGGCTTGAGAGTTCAGATCGCGAGTAGGAAAGTTCTGTAACCCGTAGAAGTATGGATAAAGAAACGAAATGGTTTCATTAGGATGAAAAGACCACTGAGTAGCATACTCCCAACTAGTCCCCTTTTTTGCGTCTCCCTCCGCATCCAGTGTTGAGGCGGCTCCGCGGGTGGAATCTCCCTGGAACTGGTAGATGGGTAGGTATGGATCAACCACAAGAAAACCACTGATAACAATAGCTCCAGCCATAAGCCCGATACTCAGTCCGGATTTTTTCAGATTAAACTGTTTTAGCCGAAAGGCTGATCCTGCTTGCCAAAGCCAAATAAAAACAACGAGCATCCAAGTATAGTAAACAATCTGAACATGCTTTGTCCAGAGTTGAAATGCTGTTAATACAGCCAATAGTAAAGCTGATCTTAATTCCTGTTTCTCCATCACCTTTTCCGCAAACAGGAGTACAAGCGGGATAAAAGCGATGGCATACATTTTTGCCGGGTGGCCCGCGTTGATTAATCCAAATAGGTAAGGCGATAGCGAGAATGAAAGCGATCCAAAAAAGCCTGCTATCTCTGAAATTCCTTTCCATCGCAAATAAGCGTACATACCGATACCAGCAATTATAAAATGGATCCAGTACCTCAATCCCCAGCCAAAGCCCAGGAAATCGAATATCTTTCTGGATGGGTCAGCCGGTGCATAGATAAAACCGCCGTAAGAGGGCATACCTCCAAAGAGATGGGGATACCATTGAGGCATGTCGTCATTTCGGGACTTGTAATCCTCGGCCCAACGATCCAGTGGCATCCTTTGAGACATGTCCGCCGATTCCGGAAGCTTGTTTGAAAGGATCATCTCCTGGAGAAAAACAAAACTCACTACAGCCAATGTGAGGAATACTATATTGCTATTAAGTTTCAGTTGAGGCTCCTCTCAACCTGCTCTACAGCCGAAATCCAGGCATTCAGATCGCCGCTTTTTTCAGTCCGATAATAGGAGATACCAGAGGAGTACATGTGACTCATAAAAGGATCACCGCTATAACAAAACAGTTCAAAGTTCCGGGCAAGTTCTACCATGTGTTCGGGAAGTTCTGATGAATAGGGTGCCTCAAAAACAATAGAGGCATCCCCCCTCTCTTTCGCCGCTTTTACCAAACGCCAACCTGTGTCGGGAGATGTGATCCCTGTCATGGTCTCCAGTCCCGAAGTCACGGTTCTCATTAACCTGCTGTTCTCCAGTCTTTGTCTTGTGGCAAATCTGAAAAGTCTCACAAATTTCCTCACAAAAAAATTCCATGCTCGACGCCAAAAAGGAGGAAAGGGATGCCAGCTTTTCCCCTCCCTTGTGAACCATTCTGTACTAGAAAAAATAAAAACCACACTGGGAAAATCGTGAACCTTTCCCAGTTTCCACTTTGGGTAAGGAGCTCCAACTGCGCTTTGCCCGGATTCGATTTTAGATTGGCAAAAACTGTCCCAACCTTCCTTGAAAATGTGGACATCTGGGTCGACGACCAGTGTGAAGTACGTTTCCAACTTAGACATGGCCACATCAAGAGCTGATGCATGGGCTACGGAGCGTTGCTTTGCCTCAGATTTATTGTATAGAATAGTTAAAGAAGGCACATCTGAAAGCACCTCTTTCAGTTCCATATCAGTTCCATTCGTATTATCAATAATCGTGAAAGTGAGGGTTTCGGGATTTTCCGCCTTATCTAGAAGATTGTTCACCATTCTTTTTATATGTCCCGATGAGTACCAGCTGACAGAAACAACATTGATCACTTTTTTCACCATCATGGGACTCAAACGGAAGAGAGGGAGTGGAGTTTCTCAGATAGGGCGGTTAACTCTCCACCCAATTTAACTTTAGCTGAGAGTTCACTTCGATTGAGATCAGGATCGATAAATCTACCAACCATAGAAGTCTCAAATGACTTGCCGAGAAACTGGAATAGTCTACTGCAAACTGAATGAGAGTCATTCAGCAAATTTTCGTAAGAAAAGTGAAACCTTGGAACGGGAAATTGCTCCAGCGCTTCCAAAGCCCGTTCATGATATAAACGCCAAAGCATAAGGCCATTATCAATGTGGAGTTCGTTCCGTTTTCTCAAAGATTCAGCAACAGCTGATGCACTCCGTGTGGTAAAAACAACTTTCGTATCCTCTAGCAGTCCTTTCTCTTCAAACAGTGTCAACCATTCTGAAAGCGTCAGGCATGTGCGGGGGTCTTTCCATCCCCAATCAGTATTCTCAGAAACCTGTTTTTCCGTCAGCTTTCCCATTTTTGCTACAGTTCTGTCACTGGCATGAATAACTGGGATATCCGTATCAAAAGATTTGACCTTGTAGCCGGCATGCTTGAGAATTTGGTCATTGATTTTCCTAAAATCATAATTCTCGTAAAATCCTTTGGGATTTTGCGGCAACGGTTTTGGTTTGAAAGTTTTTTCAGAACCCATGGCGATGCCATTTAGATGAAGGATCCCTGCCACTGCGGAGGTGCCGCTTCGATGCATGCCAATGACAATGACAATCAATCGTTCCCCCTTTTCATAAGCACGTACAGGGCGCCGTTCGTGAGCACTTCCCTAAATCCCGGGAGACCGGCCAGTGGATTTCTCAGTGTCGGAAAGTGAAATCGAAAACGATAGGTGGGTCGTGAAAAAAAGAGACCCCGCCTCAATATCTTGAAACCGGCTTCCCTAATAAAACCTTCCATCCTGTGTATAGAGATTCTTGTCAGCTTTGTAGCTAATAGATAGTCAATGCCTGTTTCAGGGTGCCCTATCATCCTAAGATAAGCTGAGTAGAGAGAGTTCGGTAACAAATGTATATACGGGATCTTTCCCAGAAAGTTTTTGACTGTCTGCTGGTGACCGGCATAAGGACAGTAACGTGGCGGGAATGAAATAAAAAGACGCCCATCTTCTGAAAGAAGATTGAACACATTACTGAGGGCAGAAAGCTTGTCTTCAATATGTTCAATGACATCACGAATAACAATAATATCGAATCCTTCTGCCAATGACTCCTTATACGAATCAGGGTTGCAAATATCACCTCTTACCAACTTTATCTCCGAAGTATCGTTTAAAAGCTTGGAGTGAGAAAACCGCAAAGAAGAAAGCTCCATGCCCGTACAGCGAGCTCCCAACTCGTGGAAGAATTTTAACAAACCCGCCTCGGCAGAACCCACTTCAAGAATTCTTTTCCCGATGTAGTCTTCAATACCAATGTAGTTTGCGAGAAAATTCCCACCGTACCAATACTGTTCGCGGTAGGCCCGCATACTTCTGTCATTGATATCACTTGCCGATTGAGGATTCTCTCTCCCCGCTTCCCTCTTCAGAAGGGTTAAATGTGGAGGCAATTGTGAACCTTGTTTCATGCGTTTAATAATACTTTTTTCGAAACCCCGTCCACACCTTCTGTCGGAGGATGAAGCGAAAGACAAAGGCAACAATAAAACCTAAACCATAACCGAACACCTGAATTGGAATTACCGCCAGAAGTGTGAAAAATATTTTCAAATCTTTAAGCTTCCAAGCACCAGTGCCGGCCAAGAACAGAAAAAATCCGAAACCTAGTTCAAAAAATGAATCATACTTAATGGGATCAATGAAAAAACCGACTGTTATTATACTTGCTATAACAGTAATTACAGCCGGAAAGAAATGAAGCGGCTCCAGCATCTTGGAATCGACTTTACCGAGATTGATCCGAGCTACACCCCAGTTGAACACCTGCCTGAAAAACTTCTTTAAAGTGGTCCTGCGGCGATGATAGACAATAGCCTCCGGTAAATAAGTCACTTTTGCACCGCTCTTATGTATTCGGTTGCTCAGTTCAATATCCTGGCCGTGCCGGAGAGATCCGAAACCGCCAACCTTTTCATAGAGAGATCGGGTCATCCCCATGTTGTGACTCCTGGGATAGAATTTAGCCAGGGGACGAACGCTGTGCCCCCTGAGCCCACCCGTAGTGAGAAATGACGTCATACTGAAATCGATGGCCCGCTGAAGGGTAGTGAAATCTCCCTTGGAAGCATCGGGGCCACCAAAAGCATCAAAACCTTCCCTCTCAAAAGAATCGAGAATGATCTCTAGCCATCGGGGATCTGCTTCACAATCCGAATCGATAAAAACATATAGTTCGCCTTTCGCTTCCTCTATTCCCTGATTTCGTGCAGAACCGGGGCCCGCATTCTCCTGTTTCACAAAGTTCAAGTTGAAGTTTAAGTTTGGAATCATAGCTTCAATAATATCAACAGTTTGATCCGTGGATCCATCATCCACAATCACCATCTCGAACCTGTCCGAAGCCACTGTCTGTTTTGCAATGGATTCAAGGAGGTGAGGAATTTCATCTGCACGGTTGTATGCTGGTGTAATAACGCTGATTAACACGTTTGAAGATGAGGATGAAAAGGAAATTGTGACTAAACCTCAGGGAGTTGAACTGTCATAAAGCACAACCTCCCTGGCGGACTCACCAGTCTTGAAAGTGGACTGAGCAATCATCTCACCCAAAAGTCCGATGGAGATAAACTGAACGCCCAGAATCACCAGCAATACGCCAAAAACAAGCAGAGCAATATGCTTTGAAAAGGGTTCTCCCAGACCGTACTTCAAGTAAAGAACCCGGAGGTCCACACTGATTCCGACAAATAGGCTGATGAACCCGAAAAGACCAAACAGATGAAGTGGACGCCGGGTGTACCGACTGAGGAAAAGTACAGTGAGGAGATCAAACATTCCCCTAAAGTACCGTTCTCTGCCAAACTTACTATCTCCGTACTGACGGGGCCGATGATTTACGACCATCTCAGTGACACGGAATCCCTTCTTCCCTGCCAGGACCGGAATATATCGGTGCATACCGCCGTAAATATCCAGTGATTTCACAACATTGTACCGGTATGCCTTCAAACCACAATTGAAATCGTGAATGTGGATACCGGTTAAAAGACGGGTGGTAATATTGAACAATCTTGATGGTAGAAGCTTTGATAACGGATCTCGTCTCTCTTTTTTCCAGCCTGAAACCAAATCATAACCTTCCTGGAGTTTTTCCACCATAGGAGGAATTTCCATCGGATCGTCCTGAAGATCAGCGTCCAGGGTCACCACATAATCTGAGGAGATTCTTTTAAACGCTTCCGCCAGTGCAGCGGACTTCCCATAATTCCTGAGGAATCGGATGAGTCGAAGCTTATCATCGCTTTGGCGTCGCTCTCTGAGATACTCGAAAGTACCATCACTGCTACCGTCATCTACGCAGACAATTTCATAGTTGAAATTGGTGTCCATGACGGAATGGATCTCGTCCAGCAAGTGAGGGATCGATTCCCTTTCATTGAAGACCGGAATGACGATAGAGAGGCTAACTGATTCAGCCAAAAAGTGTTACTCTTTTATTTTTCTTTGAAGACGGTCGTTGTCTTTATCGATAGCAAGCGCCTTTCCGTAATAGGTGCGAGCATCCTCTGGACGATCTACCTTCATGAGTACGTCACCCAAATGCTCCAAGACAACAGCGTTTTCAGGATTTTTTGAAATGGACTGTTCAATGTATTTCAGAGCTTTGTCGAATTTTTTTTGTTTGAAATAGATCCAGCCAATTGTGTCAAGATAAGCAGGGTTTACCGGTTCCAGTTCTATTGCTTTTTCAGCCATGTTCAAAGCAGTGCGTAGCTTTATTCCTCGCTCGGCCAGTATATAGCTGTAGTTATTCAACGCCTGACCATCGCTTTTATCTGAAGAAACAAGTTCTTCATACAGTTTATCTGAATATGTCCACTCTTCAAGATAATTGTAGACTGTTGCCAACAGGTGCTTTGTGGGTCTTGATTCGGGATCGATGGAAAGTGCTGTTTTCAGACTCTTCTTGGCAAGTTCGTACTTTTTCTCCAAGCTGTATGTGCTACCCAATAGGTAGTTAACCCCGAAACTCTTGGGGAACTTGTCCCGAGCCCGAAGAAGAATGGCGATAGCATCAAGTGGGTTATCTAAATTTATATAAGCTAATGCAAGATTAGTGTATCCGGAAATCTCATCGGGGAATAGCTCCACCTGTTCTGTGGCCAGTATAGCAAGATGGGTATAATCACCATCAGAGATAGAAATGCGCCCGAGATAAAAGAGAATTCCCGGTGTCCGTGTGCCGTCTTCATACAACATGGTAAAAATGGAGTCCGCTGACTCTATTTCATTGTTCTCATAATAAAGAATGCCCAAACGTTCTTGGACGGCGGGATCGTCACTTGTGAGCCGCGCCAAACTGTTGAGTCCATTTACTGCTTTATCAAATTTCTGTAGCATAACAGCCAGTTCACTGTAGGCTTTCCAGAACTGAATATTGTCCGGTTTTTCCTCAGTAAGTTTTGCGTAAGCATCCAAAGAAAATTCCAGTTCATTACGCTGCCTGGCAATTTCCGCCGCTCTCATGAGCGCCTGAAGCTCAGAAGGATCCCTTTGGTAGATAGTCCACATTTTTTCCTGAGCAGCCTCAAGTTTTCCTTGTCTAACCAGAATTTCCGCTACCACGTAGGAGTACTGTCTTTCGTCTGGATCATTCTCTTCCAGAATTATATACTGCTCCAATCCCTTCTCAACACTGTTCTGCATTAGGAACTGCTGCGCAAGTAACTCTCTGGCGTCTGTGTTGAGAGGATCCAGTCTAAGGGCTTCCTGAAGTGTTTCTTCAGCGCGGTCCAGTTTGCCGAGTCTGACATAAACTTCTGCCAGCGATGTATGAATACTTGATGAACCGGGATCATAGCGAAGAGCGTCCTGGAATTCAATCACCGCCATGGGATAGTTACCCTGAGAGAAATACATTTCACCATCCATAAAATGTTTGAGCGCTTTGGTATTGACCTTCTCTACTTCTTCCTTTGTTGATCTCGTGTCAGCTGCCAACGCCGGTTCAGGTGCCGGCTTAACGGAACAACCGTACCACACTACCAAGAGTAAAGTAAGTACGCAAAATGAGCTTTTTCTGTACAGTCTAAGGTTCATTTCTCGTCGAGAAAATTTATCCTAAGCGCGTTCATTAGGACAAGTCAAATAAAGTACTCCATACATATCATTACACATAAACATTATTAGGTAATCTCACCGACCTCTACATCATTGCCGCCCCGACTCTTTACTTTATACAAAGCGCGGTCCGCAATTGCGATCAGGTCTCTTATTTTTTCTCCATCTGTTGGATATTCTGCCATTCCTGCACTAATCGTCATTTGCACCTCCTGTCCTTCTTTTTCAAATTGGTGATCAGCAAGAGATTGAACTATTCGTTTTGCCGAGTTGAAGCTTTTTGTCTTGGTCGTCTTCACGAGAACAATGGCGAACTCCTCCCCACCGTACCTAGCCACAATATCAATGTTTCGGACGCCGTTCTTAAGAACGGCGGAAGTGCCCCTCAAAACATAGTCGCCATAGAGGTGACCATAAGTATCGTTAATTCGCTTGAACTTATCCAGGTCCAGCATCATTAGTACAAGTTTTTCGTTATAGCGATTGGCTCTCTGAAGTTCCTGCTGGAAACGTTCAACAAAAGAGCGGTGGTTCAACAGACCCGTCAAACCATCGCGCATGGCTGTTTCACGAACAACGTCATACTTTTGCCACCAATCCAGCAAAACACCAAGTCTTGTGCTTAAAATATGAAGATTCCGGCCTTCATTGTTACTGTAATGTCCCGAAGAAAAACTCTCAAGAACGAGACACCCTATTGTCTGATCGCTGGTTTGAATCGGTGCTCCAATGAAAGAAAAAAAGTGATGATCTTGAGTATCTCCTTTACTGAATCTCCCGCCATCGATAAAGCTTGCGTCCGTCAAATCGATATGAGTAGAATCTTCTCCATCCAACACTTTCCAAAGTAGAGACTCTTCTCGGTTGAAAAGTGTTTCTGTATCAAAATCATCCTTATATCCCATCACTTCCGCGGCCACGGCCACATCCTTTTTTTCAGCATCAAGGAAAATCAAAGTGAGCTTATCGAAAGTGAAGTTTTCTCTACAGAAATCAGCGATGGATTCAACCAACTCCTCTCTAGACCTGGAAATGTCAAGATCATCTTGAAAAGCCTCCAGACATTTGAAGAAACTGAGATGTTCCTCACCTATGTCACCACTTTTAACGTCAGCCAAGGCGTTGGCAAAGGATTCAACCAAGGATCTATGGTAATCTTGAAAGTCGCCAAACTGATGAGCGAAAATGATGAGTGCCTCCGTCATTTCTCCAACATCACACACCGGGATTAGAAGAAGTGTTGCACCATCTTCAATATTGGCATCGGTAGCAAAAAATTGACTTACAACATCGTCATCTGCACCAGGCGTAAAAAAACTGACGGTTGCGTTTTTTACGAAATTTTTTATCTTTCCCGTTTCCGTAGAGATGGTTGATGCGAACTCAACCTCTTCTCCAGCAGTTTGATTGAGCGATAAAGAGGACGATGAATAACTGTAACCATAATAGCCAATACCAAAGCCCGACATCGCATCAGCCAATAGATCAACGATGAACCGGTTCCTCACAACAATGTCCTTATTTTCTCCATGAAAAGCGGCAGGTTGATTTTCAACCATTATTGATGTCCCACCTTTTCCAGAATCTGTAGATCCTATCTTTTTCGCTTGCTGATAAAACTGTATGAAAAGAAAAACAGCCAGCCCCATGAAAGCCATGCGAAGCAGTCCGAAAATGAACCCTTCCGGGTTGGGATAAACAAATAACAGAAACAGAACAGCAAACGCCAGAATAACGCCGATTTTGCTACTATTGTCCGAGGAGAAGGCGTGTCGGAGTCCGCTCACACCAAGAAATTAAAGTTGCTTAGGAGAAAAAGAAAGAAAGCGTGAAACTTACTTTTTCTTGTTTTTGACAAGTTGAATCTTCCCACTGTAGTCTTGTGGAGTTTTCAACGTCTTATCTTTTGGTGTAGCCAGTGAATCTTCCTCCAGCTCATCAGAAACGAGCGTCGGCGCGGCGGGCGGACCACTTCTCATGGCCGGTTGAAAGGTATCAT
>SCKS01000111.1 GCA_004124465.1 Fidelibacterota bacterium | reverse complement strand
TTTCATCCTTTCATCCCGGCCGTCCCCCGTCACTTTCAAGGACTCCAATAATTTTTGGTTTTTTTCCCAAATCCATACCCAAGAATATTTACGATAATATCCCCCATTTTATTTTGGATAGTTTCGATAGCAAAATCAAAAGGCAGTACCAGTTCCAGCAATTCCCAACCTATAGACAAGGTCAAGAATAAAAGCCAGCCAATCTTGGTATATCGTGCAATTAAAAACCATATTATAATATGGATGATTGAATAGTGATTGATTGCAGTCAAGATCCCAATCTATCCGCACAAACAATAATAACCGTTGAGTAAGTGTTAGAATCCCTCAACAATGTCTCCTTTTTTTCATTCCAACCATCCCCCCTTTCTTTTCAAGGTTAAGGTTGAGAAAGCTGATGTGAAAGCCCAATGGTGTAAACGACCTCTCCGGAGTCAAACTAAGGAGAGATCTCGGTAAAATCAACTCTCTCGACTGTAACTGTATATAAAGAAAAAATCCATTTCCGAGAGGCTAATCTGGTGTTTACCCAGCAAGATTCTCAAAATGAACAGTTTGAAGATGATGTTTTTCATTAACATTAGAGAAGAACAAAGCATCACGGTGAGAGATTCATTTTATTTTCTGATAAACGTCTTGTTTTCACTGGCTAGTAAACCATTCTTTCTGACAACCTTTTGGTTTATTTTCAGTTAATTCATTTGATGTAATGAACTCCTATTTACTAAAATTGAAAATACAGGAAAGGAGACTTTCATGTTAAGAAAAATCAGACTACTTCTACTTCCTTTGGCCATTCTGATCGTTGGCTGCAGCTCGAAACCCTCCACGCCCTTTACCATCGACTACGAAAAATACACTTTGGATAACGGTCTAGAGGTGATCCTGCATAAAGACCGCTCCGATCCTATCGTGGGTGTGGCCATCCAGTACCACGTGGGTTCCAACCGGGAAGTACCAGGCCGCACGGGCTTTGCCCACCTGTTCGAACACATGCTCTTTCAGGAGTCTCAACATGTGGGCCAGGACCAGTTTTTTAAAAAAATTCAGAACGCCGGCGGTACACTGAACGGTGGTACCAATAAGGACGGAACAGTTTATTTTGAAGTCGTCCCAAAAAACGCCCTGGAAATGGTCCTGTGGCTGGAGTCAGACCGCATGGGCTGGCTACTGCCTACGGTTACTCAGGCAGCTTTTGAAAACCAGCAAGAAGTCGTTCAGAACGAAAAACGCCAGCGCGTGGACAACCGCCCCTATGGCCACAACAATTATGCCGTGATAAAAAACCTCTACCCCGCCGACCATCCTTACAACTGGACAACCATCGGCGAACTGGAGGACCTGCAGAATGCCACGCTGAAAGATGTGCGCGATTTTTATGAGCGCTGGTATGGATCCAACAATGCCACTCTAGTAATTGCCGGTGATATCAATGAAGGCCAGGTGAAAAAGCTGGTAGAAAAATATTTCGGCGAAATCCAGCACGGTCCCACTGTGCTGGACCCGGAACCTCAGCCGGTAACCCTGGCATCAACCAAAAAAGTTTTCCATGAGGACAATTTTGCCAAATCTCCGCGCTTGAGCATGGTCTACCCCACCGTTCACCAGCGCCACACCGACGCCCCGGCTCTGGAACTTTTGGGCCAGCTACTGGGCGACGGTAAAAAAGCACCGCTTTACAAGATTATTGTGGAAGAAGATAAGCTGGCCCCCAGTGTAGCATCTTATAGCCGTCCCCAGGAAATTGCCGGTACCTTCAATATCACTGTCACGGCCTTTTCCACTACCAACCTCACCGATGTGGAAACAGCCATATTTACGGCACTGGAAAAATTTGAAAGAGACGACTTCACTGAAAGTGATCTGGAGCGCCTGAAAGCCAAGTATGAAACAGGTTTTTACCATTCTATCTCTTCGGCCCTGGGCAAGGGATTTCAGCTGGCATACTACAACGAATATTATGGTTCACCCGATGCCATTACTAAAGACCTTCAGAGCATTCTGGAGGTGACCATGGATGACGTAAAACAAGTATACAATGAATACGTCAAAGGGCAAAATTACGTGCTCACCAGCTTCGTGCCCAAGGGAGAGACGGACCTCGTGGCTGCTGGATCAGAACTGTTTCCTATCGAGGAAGAACAGATCGTGGAAAATGTAGAAAAATCAGCTGGTGCAGGCGAGCTGGAAGTGGCCGAAATTTCCTCTGTCTTTGACCGCTCTGTAGAACCGGAACAGGGTCCACAACCCAACCTTAATGCGCCTATGGTCTGGCGCCACGACTACCCCGGTAACGTGTCCCTATTCGGGGCCAACCACGATGAACTGCCACTGATCAATTTTGGCATTCGTATCCGTGGCGGCATGCTGCTGGACGCCCCAGACAAAATTGGCGTGGCCAACCTGATTTCCGACATGATGATGGAAGGCACCGTCAGCAAGACGCCGGTGGAACTGGAAGAAGCCATCGATGCCTTGGCCTCCTCCATATCCATGTTTACATCCAAAGAAACTATCAGGATGGAAGTTACGTGCCTGAAACGCAATTTTGACGCCACCCTGGCATTGGTGGAGGAAATCCTTTTTGAACCCCGCTGGGACGAGAAAGAGTTTAGGCGGATCAAAGCTGAAACGATTGAAGGAATCAATCGCCGCGCGGCCATCCCCTCTACCATCGCCTCCAACGTTTTCAACCGGTTGAACTACGGCGACCACATCCTGGCCAACGCCACCATGGGAACTGAGGCATCGGTGGCAATAATTGAACTGGAAGATCTGAAAAACTACTACGAGGCCAACTTCTCGGCGGATCTGGCAACCGTCAGCATCGTGGGTGACATCCGCCGCAGTGATGCGGTAAAGGCCTTCAAAGGCTTAGCGGAACGCTGGGAAACCAAGGACGTCTTTTTCCCTGAATACGCCTTGCCGGAACCGAGCAGCGAGGCTCAAATCTATTTTGTGGATGTGCCTGGCGCAAAGCAGTCGGAAATCCGCATCGGCTACCTTTCCATGGCCTACACCAACCCGGACTACTACCCCGCTACAGTAATGAACATGAAACTGGGCGGGAGTTTCTCCAGCGATATCAATTTGACCCTGCGGGAAGAAAAGGGCTACACCTACGGCGCCCGTTCCCGCTTTAGTGGATCCCGCTCTCCGGGTCTTTTCATCGCCTCCTCAGGCGTGCGTTCCAACACCACGGAAGAATCGGTACATATATTTAAGGATATTATGACCGACTACCGCAAACCCATCGCTGAGGAAGACCTGGAGTTCACCAAGAACATGATGCTAAAGTCCAACGCGCGGCGCTTTGAAACTCTGGGTGCCCTGCGCGGTATGCTGAACAACATTGCTACCTACGGCCTCCCCTTTGATTATATCAGGAACCGTGAGAAGATTGTCCGCGATATGACCGTTGAAAGACACAATCAGCTGGCACAGGAGTACGTGCGGCCCACTGAAATGATCTACCTCATAGTAGGTGATGGGGCCACCCAGTACGAAGGTCTCAAATCCCTGGGTTACGGCGACCCAATTATGCTGGACAATAGCGGAAATCCCGTTCAATAAGCTACTGCCACTGCAAAGGTCAACAAAAACTCCCCGTAAGGAGGCAATATGACTTATCGTTTACTGCATGCTAATGACTTCTGGGTCCCTCTATCTACGCTCGTTGTAATTACCATGATGGGGTGCAAAAGCCAAGGAAACCCCGAATTGGTTATTGACCAGCGCTCTTATAACCTCGGAGGGATCGGAGCCTTCGGTGAAATGGTGGATGCAGGCGTTAAGAAACTGGCCCTGAGCGCTGCACTATCGCCCGAAAACATGGACGCGCTCATCGAAGACGCGGCCCGTATAGCCAAACGGAATAACGTCGAAATCTATCGGGAAAACGACTTTCTGGTAACGGACCTGTTCCCCGCATCCATTACGGAAGGTAAGCATGTGCTGGTGATATATAACGGAGAGACCAAGCAGGAATATCTGGACCCTATAATACAAAAGGCACA
>SCKS01000110.1 GCA_004124465.1 Fidelibacterota bacterium | reverse complement strand
TGATTAAGGATATTGTGAAATTCCAAAATGATTTCATTCAGGGGATCGCGAAACCGAAACGGGAAATGATAGTTGATGAAAAAGACCCTGCTGTAGTTGAAACCATCAACTCTAAAATGGAAGGAAAGATTCCAGACCTTGTTTCAGGAGATGGTAAAAGTGATCGAAGAAAGCTAGTAAATGACTTTAAGAATGAAATGATTGAATCCCTTGAAGAGGAACATCCTGACTGTGCCAGCTTGGTCAAAGCGATGATCGATGACGCAGTAAAGAAGGAGCTCAGGAGACGAATTCTTGAAGACGGGAAGCGATCTGATGGAAGAGGGATGGATGAAATTCGTCCCATCTCCATGTCCCAGAGTGTGCTACCAAGGGCCCACGGTAGTGCCCTTTTCACGCGCGGTGAAACTCAGAGTCTTGCAACAGTCACTCTGGGAACAAAATCTGACGAACAGTTTGTTGATGATCTTGATGGTGAATTTAAGAAACGCTATATGCTTCATTATAACTTCCCCCCCTTCAGTGTTGGAGAAGTGAAACGGTACCTCGGTCTTAGCCGCAGGGAGGTAGGTCATGGAAATCTTGCAGAACGGGCTTTTCGTTTCGTTATGCCTGAGTTTGAAGATTTTCCTTACACAGTTCGTGTTGTGTCGGATATACTAGAATCTAATGGATCGTCTTCAATGGCGACTGTTTGTTCAGCCTCTCTTGCTCTTATGGATGCCGGTGTACCGATTAAATCTCACGTGACCGGAATTAGCGTTGGTTTAATAACAGATGGTGATAAATCTGTTATGTTGACTGATATACTCGGTGAAGAAGATCACTTCGGCGATATGGATTATAAGGTGGCTGGAACAAGGAATGGAGTTACATCCATTCAGGTTGATCTTAAGATTGCAGGTATTTCAATGGATCTGGTTAGAGAGGCTTTTGAAAAAGCGAAAATAGGACGCATGTCCCTGCTTGATAAAATGGAGGCTGAAATAAGTCAGCCGAAAAACACCCTATCTGACTATGCACCTAAGATTGATCATATTCAAATCGATCCAGAAAAGATTGGTGGAATCATCGGTCCTGGAGGAAAAATGATACGTTCCATCCAAAGTAATTACGAATGTCAAGTTGAGGTGGATGATGATGGTGTTGTTGTTATTTCGTCATTAAGCGCTGAGAACAATCAGAAAGCTAGAGATATAATCGAGGCCATCGTGAGGGAGCCGGAAGTAGGAATGGAGTTCGAAGGAGAAGTCAAACGCATTATGAACTTTGGTGCTTTTGTTGAATTTTCGCCAGGAAGAGAGGGGCTTTGTCATATAAGTCAATTGTCCTATGAACGGACTGAAAAGGTGGAAGATGTTGTCAACATTGGTGATGTAGTGAAAGTAAAGATCATTAAAGTCGATGACATGAATCGTATTGATCTAAGCATGAGGGCTCTGCATGATCCACCTGAAGGATGGGTTGAGCCGCCAAAACGTGAACGCAGACCTTCTTCTAGACAGGGAGGTGGTGGTCGTGGTCGTCATTCAGGAAATCGTCCTCCGAGAAAGAATTTTTCAGGGGGGGGGCGTTAATCGCCTAACAAAGGAATAACATATATGACATCTAAGATACCCGTCAGCCAGCGCGCTGCGGGTATCGAATATGCTATACGGGATGTGGTAGTCCCCGCCACAGAATTGGAAAAACAGGGGCACCGAATCATCAAGCTCAATATCGGAGATCCTCTCGCCTATGAAGGTTTTCCTACGCCTGCTCACATGGTTGAGGCGGTTGAATCAGCTCTGAGGGATCAAAAGAACGGTTATTCACCCTCTTATGGCGTTCCTGAATTGAGAGAGGCTATTGCTAGTGATGAGCAAAAAAAACCAAACGGCGGCTGGGAATGTTCTGTTGATGATGTCTATGTCACCGCCGGCGTCACAGAAGCCCTACAGATCCTGTTTGCTTCTTTTCTTGAGCCTGGAGACAAAGTACTTGCACCGGGGCCTCATTATCCGCCCTATATGGCTTATCCGCCCCTTTTTGATGGAAAGGTTATAGAATATCGCCTGAAAAGTGAAGATGGCTGGAAAATCGATTTTGATGATCTTGAATCAAAACTTGATGACAGAGTAAAACTTCTGACTGTCATTAATCCCAATAACCCAACGGGAGGCATAGCATCAGAAAGTGATTTAATACGTCTCATAGAGGTGGCATCAAAGGCACCTCTATGCACCGTCCTCTCTGACGAGATTTATGACGGCTATAACTTTTCTGATTCACATATTTCCACCGCTTCCTTGTCTGAAACATTACCGGTCATTACGCTGAATGGAGTTTCTAAAGTATTCTATGCACCGGGGTGGCGCGTTGGTTATATGGCGTTTCATGATCCTGAGGGACGACTCTCACAGGTTCGCGACGGTGTTGAACGCCTCCTCAGGAGCAGACTGTGTGCTTCCACACCGGCTCAATACGGCTTTTTAGCAGGACTCACAGGTCCCCGCGACTGGATGGACGAGTACCGTCAAAAGCTTCTGGAACAGCGGGATTATTGTGTTACACGAATTAATGATATAGATGGCATGGAGACTGAAACTCCTGATGGCGCTTTTTACATGTTTCCAAAACTGACCCGGGAAAAGTGGGCGAAGGACGATAAACAGTTTGTGCTGGACCTTCTTCACGAGGAACATGTGCTTCTGGTACACGGTTCAGGCTTCAGTCGTGAATATGGTAGTGGTCATGTAAGGCTTGTGTTTCTCCCGGGAACAGAGATCCTTGAGGAAGCATTTGACCGCATAAACCGGTTCATGAAGTAAATTTAAGAAGTTGTTGAACTATGGGATCTTTTTCGTTAATATCAAGTAAAGCTTTAAGCAAATCCCATGGCGGAAAAGAAAATCGAGAAACTGTATTACTCTATCAGCGAAGTGAGCGAAATTTCACAACTAAAACAGTATGTACTCCGATATTGGGAGACGGAGTTTCCCATGCTTCATCCCAAGAAAAACAGAGCCGGAAACCGAAGTTACCGCCAGTCAGATATTGACACCATTCTGAAGATCAAGGATCTTCTATATAATCAGAAATACACTATTGAAGGAGCGCGGGCAAAGCTCAAAGCTGGTAACGTGGACGTTCCTACTTCTGATGCAGATACTTTAAGATATCGGAAGTTGGTTAAGAGTATTAAAAAAGAACTTCAGTCACTTCTCAAAAGCCTCGACAGCTAGGCTTCAATTCTTTCCAAATTATTATTTTCAGGAATTTATCAAGAATAACATGAAGAGCGAGTTATTAGCTAAATTTAGGATACTGATCGGAGCGTGGCGCAGTCCGGCAGCGCACTGCAATGGGGTTGCAGGGGTCGCGAGTTCAAATCTCGCCGCTCCGACATAAATTCACTAGTCTGATTCTATTGCATAATCAGGGCACAAATGCAACCACCTAGATTCACTTAATTCCTAACATTGAAGTTTCATAAACATTTTCTTTTTCTTTTTGTAAACGCCTTATTTGCCGGTGAAGGAGATATCGTTGATTTTACCTTGGACAACGGCCTGAAAGTAATTGTTATGGAAAAACACGCTATTCCCGTGGTATCCATTAATCTTTGGTATGATGTGGGTAGTCATGACGAATGGGATGGTATTCGTGGTACAGCACATCTGTTTGAGCATATGATGTTTCGCGGTACAGAATCGATTCCTGATGGGGATTTTGATCGTCTGCTCGATGAGGTAGGCGGTGATATGAACGCAGGCACAAACAATGATCACACCATCTATTATGAACGACTACCAGCAGGGGAATTAGAGCTTGTTATAAAGATGGAAGCTGATCGCATGCAGAATCTAGTTTTGACCCAGGAGATATTAGACACCGAAAGAGAAGTGGTACATGAAGAAGAACGCCAACGTAGCGCCGACCCTATTTCAAAACTCATATTAAAATTCATGCGCAATTCAGTACCAGAAGGTCACCCCTATGCGGAAACACCCATTGGTATTATGGAACAACTCGATACAGTTTCAGTTGCTACATGTCAAGCTTTT
>SCKS01000043.1 GCA_004124465.1 Fidelibacterota bacterium | reverse complement strand
GCTTTGCCCGATTCAACGGCGTTACAGTAATCTTTGGCTTCATGAGGACCATGAAACATGGGCTTTGGCGGCCAGTCCAGTTTTTCTTTTGTGGCCAGAAGAGCCTCTTCTCCCAGAGGTTCACCATGGGCTGCTGCAGTGTCCTGCTTTGGACTACCGTAGCCAATATGTGTCCGAATTATAATGATCGACGGCCGTGAATCTTCTTGTCCATTTTTCACAGCTAATTCGATAGCATCCAAATCATTCCCATTCTTGACATTTTGGACATGCCAACAATAAGCATCAAAACGCTTAGCTACATCTTCCGTAAACGCAAGCTCTGTGCCACCATCAATAGTAATTCTGTTGTTATCATAGAGATAAATCAGTTTGCCCAAACCAAGATGACCTGCTACGGAGGCTGCTTCAGATGCAATTCCTTCCATAAGATCTCCATCAGAGACAATGGCGTAAGTATAATGGTCAATGACATTTAAATCATCCTTATTGAATTTGTCCGCAAGAAACTTTTCCGCCATGGCCATGCCAACACCATTGGCAAATCCCTGCCCAAGGGGGCCGGTGGTGGTTTCCACACCAGGTGTGTGACCAAATTCAGGATGTCCCGGTGTTTTACTCCCCCACTGACGGAAGTTTTTTATATCATCAAGGGATAAATCATAACCTGCCATGTGGAGCAAGGCGTAGAGCAATGCGGAACCGTGTCCGGCAGACAGGATAAACCGATCCCTATCGAACCAGTGAGGATTTGCCGGATTGTGTTTCAGAAACCGATTCCAAATTATAAAAGCCATGGGGGCCGCGCCAAGTGGCAGTCCCGGATGACCGGAGTTTGCAGCCTGTACCGCATCTGCTGCTAGAAACCGGAGTGTGTTTATGGAGAGAGTATCAAGTTCTTTTGACGTCATGTTTTAGCGTTCAAAATGGGTTTAAGGAATTGCCCAGTATATGATTTTTTATTTTTCATGATCTGTTCCGGTGTTCCCTCAGCAACGATTGTACCACCCTCATCACCTCCTTCAGGACCAAGATCAATGATCCAATCAGCAGTCTTGATGACATCGAGGTTATGCTCAATAACAATCACACTGTTCCCTTTCTCCACAAGCCGCGTCAAAACGTTAAGCAGCATTCGAATATCCTCAAAATGGAGCCCGGTGGTGGGCTCATCAAGAATGTAGAGTGTGCGGCCAGTACCGATACGAGAAAGCTCTGAGGAAAGTTTTACCCGCTGAGCCTCACCCCCTGAGAGTGTTGTCGCCTGCTGACCCAGGCGGATATAGCCAAGTCCCACATCCCGAAGGGTATCCAGCCGTCTCTTAATCTGCGGAATGTTCTTGAAAAAGCCGAGTGCTTCTTCAACTGTCATACCCAAAACATCTGAAATTGTTTTCCCTTTATAGTTTATCTCCAGTGTCTCGCGGTTGTACCGAGATCCTTTACACACCTCACACTGCACATAGACGTCAGGTAAGAAATGCATCTCTATCTTAATGATGCCGTCACCTTTGCACGCTTCACACCGCCCACCCTTCACGTTGAAGGAAAAGCGTCCTGGTTTATAACCTCGCAGTTTTGACTCGGGTAATTTCGCAAATAGTTCGCGGATATGTGTAAAAACGCCCGTATAGGTGGCGGGATTTGATCTCGGCGTCCTCCCGATAGGAGATTGATCAATGTCAATAACCTTATCCAGATAGAGTAACCCTTCCATATCCTTGTAAGAAAGAGGCGTTTTCCTGGCGTTGTGGAACTGTCTGGCCATAATGGGATAGAGCGTCTCATTAACCAACGTACTCTTACCTGAACCGGATACACCCGTCACACAGATAAATCTCCCCAGCGGAAATGAGACATCGAGAGATTTGAGATTGTTCCCACTAGCACCCGACAGCAAAATATTTTTTCCCAAACCGTTCCGCCTTTCAGAGGGAATTTCAATCTTTTTCTTTCCCGACAGATATTGCCCTGTGATTGAATTATCCGCTTTGGCCAGTTTACCGGGGGCACCTGAAAAAACCACATCACCACCTGTCTCCCCGGCTCCAGGCCCGAGATCCACTACAAAATCGGCTCTCTCTATGGTTTCCCGATCGTGTTCCACCACAAGGACAGTATTTCCCAGATCCCTCAGTTTTTCCAAGGTGGCAATAAGCCGTTTGTTATCACGCTGGTGAAGTCCAATGGATGGTTCATCAAGGATATACAGGACTCCCACAAGCTGAGAGCCGATCTGCGTGGCCAGCCGAATCCGCTGCGCTTCACCGCCGGAAAGGGTGGCTGCCGACCGTTCAAGTGTCAGATAATCCAGGCCCACGTTCTCAAGAAACTGGAGCCTCTGTTTAACTTCTTTTAGAATTTGTTTGGCGATTGTGGCTTCACTTTTGGTCAGTTTTAATTTCTGAAAAAACTCAGCCATTTCTCGAATAGATTTTTTTGACAATTGCCCAATATTGAGACCACTCAGAGTTACTGCAAGACTCTGTTTCCGGAGGCGGGCACCACTACATTCGGGACAGGGACGCATGCTCATGAACTTCTCAATCCACTCATGGATACCTGCTGATTTTGTCTGGCGATATCGCCGCTCTAGGTTTCGGATGACGCCTTCAAAACCTCCGGAATACTCACCGGAAAATCGTTTGGACTTATACTGCATCTTAACCTGATCACTACCCGTTCCAAACAGGAGTACTTCCTGGGCCCGTTTAGGAAGTTTGTACCAAGGCGTGGTGAACTTGAAGTCGTAATGGTGGGCAAGACTTTTCAGAATGGCACTGTACCAATTTCCTCGGGGCTGTTCACCCAAAGGCAGGATGGCACCCTGAATCAGAGATTTCTTCTTGTCCGGGACAAGAAATCCCGGATCAACTTCCATACGTGAACCGAGCCCATCGCAGGTTCTACAGGCACCGTAAGGTGAATTAAAAGAGAACATTCTCGGCGAAAGCTCTTCCATACTCACTTCGCATTTGGGACAAGCGAAATGTTCACTGAAAATGTGTTCCTCCTTCGGTAAAATGTTGACAATAACCAATCCGAAACCAATCTTCAGTGCCAACTCTACAGATTCGGTAAGCCTTTCCTTAACAGCTTTCTCAAGAATGATCCTGTCCACTACCACTTCAATATTGTGCTTCTTGTTACGGTGGAGGATGATTTTCTCAGCCAGGTCCCGCAACTTGCCATCCACTCTTACCCGGACAAAACCTTCCCGGCTGACCTCTCTAAACACTTCTTTGAACTGACCTTTCCGGCCTCGGACCACAGGAGCAAGAATCTGCAGTCTGGCTCCTTCATGAAATTTCATAACCGCATCAACAATCTGCTGAACAGTCTGCCGCTGGATAGGGTCACCACACTTCCAACAGTGAGGTTTCCCAATTCGGGCATATAATAAACGGAGGTAATCGTGAATTTCAGTAACAGTCCCTACCGTAGAACGAGGGTTCCGTGAAGAAGCTTTCTGCCCTATGGAAATAGCCGGTGAGAGACCTTCAATGTAATCTACATCCG
The DNA here is from genome assembly GCA_004124465.1 of Fidelibacterota bacterium. GTDB lineage: Bacteria > Fidelibacterota > Marinisomatia > Marinisomatales > S15-B10 > UBA2125. Next base: position 10,050 of record SCKS01000043.1, on the reverse strand, counting down.
GTTTTTCCATCAGACTCAGAAACTGTCGGGCATAAGCTGAAAGAGATTCTACATACCGGCGTTGCCCCTCTGCATAAATGGTATCAAAAGCGAGGGAAGATTTACCCGATCCGGAGAGACCGGTCAAAACCACAAATTTGTCACGCGGAATCTCCACATGGATATTTTTCAAATTGTGTTCCCGAGCGCCCCGGACGACGATTTTATCGGTTGAACGAGCCATAGCGACCAACCGGGTAAATTATTCTCTTCCGACGTGCTTTCAAACATGAAAGTCGGATTTTTCTGCTTAAAAAGTACCTGTAGTAGTTAGGCGGCTGACTGCTGCTGCATTCTGCCAGAAACTTCCAGCATCAACAGAGGAAAATCGGATATGAGACCGTCCACCCCAAGCGCCATTAGCCAATTCATTGCAGGCAAGTTGTTTACAGTCCAAACATTCAGTCGAAGTCTCTTTCGTTTTGCGAAGCGTATCACATTTTCGTTCATGAGATGGGCCGATGGGTGAAGCATGTCCGGATGAACGACATTGATAAACCGCGGCTTGGTGAGAATTGGCGGTACATCTTCATCGCTCCAGAGGTAAGCGGTGGGAATGGTACGATCCATCATTTTGACCCAACCAATAACAAGAGGATTGAAACTAGAGATTATGACCCTGCCGTGCAGTTGATGTTCCCTGATGAGTTCCACAACTTTCGGTACTGCCTGCAAGTCAAACAATTTTATGGACTTAATCTCGACATTGAGGATGCTCTTATGAGGCAGAGCTGATACGAGTTCGGCCAGCGTAGGAATCGGGGTAACACCCAGTTGAGGAAATTTGACTCCGGCATTTATCCCTCGGAGCTCTGAAAAATCAGATTCATGGATGTATCCCGAACCGTCTGTTTCACGTTCCAGATCATGATTGTGGGAACAGACAACCTTACCATCTTTTGTACAGAGTACATCCACTTCGATGGCTTTGAGTCCGGTATTCACAGCTTGCTGAAATGAAAGTGTTGTATTTTCCGGCGCTTCTTTCGGCGATCCACGGTGCCCCATCATGAGGGGCCCATCCTTATAGAGATGGTTCACATCCATGGGGTGCCAAAAAAAGAGATGCTTTACAACAATTGCACCAATAAAAAACAGCAGAAAAGCGGCGGTTGTCATAAATGTCACTGAACGGACGGTTTCAGTACCAGTTTTTGGAAACCGGAGTTACGAACGGTTGCTTCATCCATGAGTGTTGTCCTATAGCGGCCAGACATATAGAGTGGTGCCTGATCAGCGTAGTGTGGACTTCGGGGTAACCCAGACTGACCAGTAGGCAGTACAAATTGTGTGCTATTCATATCTGAAAGGTCTACAATCCTCCGAAATGATGGGCCCACAACCCGTTGGAATGGAGCCGAGAGTGTATACTCACCATTATTAATGGTAGTACTCGATCCACCACTTTCAAAGGGCCCTACATTAAAACCAAATAGACGGTCCAGAAGCGGCATTGCACCACCAATGGTATGAACATGTGTAAGGGTATGAAGCCGGCCCCACCACCAGTTTCCTGGCGATGGTCCAAGGCGCATTTCTAGTTCGACCACAGCTGAGCGGAACGCCCTGCGAATGATTTCATCCAAGTTTTCTACCCGGTCCGGGGTTCTCACATCATCGACCCAAGATGAACTACCCCGTTCCAGTATACCTCTTAGGTTGCGAAGAGAAATTGCCCAATTGCCCCGTGCCCCCACGGGTCCTATCCATGCTAAAAAAAAGTCGTCTCCAAGAAGTGCCATTTCATCGACGTAGACCGCCTCCAAAAGTTCCAGCATAACCGTACTGAAAATGAGTCCACCAACAGATTCGGGCTCAAATCCGCCGGCCCATTCTCCAAGAACATTGATGGCGTACTGAAGGTTGCTACCTTCTTCAACTGTCTCGTTTTCAAACGCTTTGATGAAATAGGGTGCAATGTCCTGACCAAAAGGAGAAACTACATCCTGCTGGATCGCTGTCATATCATCAACGGTGAGATTTGACCGCCCATCAAGAAGTTCTGAGATTCGGTCATGTCGAGATTTTTCATGCCAGAGGCTTGATACATAATAAGGGGAATTGTCAGGGATTGTCCGGTGATTCGCCGTTGCGATGATACCAGTGGGAGGATTGAAGAGCCTCGGCATTGCTGAAGATTTAACAAAGCCCTTCCAGTCATATTCCGATGTCTCTCCTGGCAGCGGCACAAGAGTCTCCCCACCCTTTCGTTTGGGAATCCTGACAGCCGGCCGCCAGCCGATGTTCCCTTTTGTGTCGGCATAAATAATGTTTTGTCCCGGAACGGTGAAACGGGAAACGGCCTCTGAAAAATCGCGCCAGTTCTCCATAGTGTTGAGGCGCAGGAATGCGTCCACCTCGTCACTCATGTCGCGACCGGTCCAGCGAAATGAGATGACTCTATCCCCTCCTTTTGCCAAGGGATGGAGATCAGAAATGACGGGACCTCGATGCGTTTCGCGAACCAGCAACGTCTGCGTTTTGCCTCCTTTTACGGGGATTTGCTCATCCCTCAGTATCATTTCTTTCCATATGCCATCGTAATAGTATTGGTTGGAATTATCAGGATTCACTTTTTCCACATAAAAGTCCAAATCATCAGTCATTAGGTTTGTAAACCCCCAGGCAGCATTCCGATTTTGCCCAAGAATCACAAAAGGGGTTCCAGGAAAGCAAGCACCACTCACATCATATTTCCCTCCCACAAGATGCATCTCGTACCAGATGGAAGGTTGGGTCATCCCCAGGTGTGGGTCGTTGGATAGAATGGGTTTACCAGACTTTGTTCTGGCGCCAGAGACCACCCAACTGTTTGAACCGAGATGGCCACCAGCTGTCCCCAGTAGTCTACGAATTTTTTCATCGGCAACGGACATTGCTTCCCAAACAGGTGCCAGGTCAAAAGCTACTGTGGGAAGTGATTCCGGGGACTCATCCGGAGCCACGGGCCACAGCTCCAATGCCTTCTTCTCACCAAACATGTACGCCACTTGTCCCAGCATCATCTCCGGATACCACGACTGTGAAAGTGAATAGGCCATTAGCCTAGCATAGCCAGTTACATGCTTCGGCTCCCAACGGATAGGTTTTATCCGCAACAGTTTGAATTCTACGGGAAGATCACCGCCTATCTCATCAATATATGCATTAACTCCGTTACAAAAAGTTTCCAGAACTTCTCTTGATTCTGGACGGACATAATTCACAAGTTCCTCGGCAATTTTCGGGATGCCCCACGTCCTGAGAAAGATGTCACTCTTAAGCTGACTTTCACCAAATAGCTTCGACAGTGTCCCTTCAGTAGTGGCAGCATTCACTGTCATCTGGAAAAGTCGCTCCCGGGCCATGAGGTATCCTGCCGTATAGAACATGTCAGTCTCATTCTTAGCATAAACGTGAGGTACTGCGTAGTCGTCAAAGAAAACTTCAACCTCTTCTCTCAGTCCGCTTATTTTCAGATTACCTTCATAGGGAGGCAATGACGAGTGCAAATATTGATAGGCGGAAAACCCCAGCAACAAGAGTGTTCCGACTCCGATAACTGTTCTATTTATCTTATTAGTCACCTGGTAACATCAACAGCATACTTGTAGAAATTTAGACATATCAGGAGATTCAGCATAATGGAGCGGATCTCACGCTCGGTTCCATGATTGCTTCATGCTTGGTATCGGTGGCTCGCTATCTGCCAGTACAGTTAGCTGTTCTACAGTTACCGGTGTGTGACCAAAATCGTTCTCTACATGTCCTTCAATAATGTACGGCCCCCGACTTCTGATGAGGTGACCAAACTTACGGTATGTCCCAGGAAAAAGTACCGCTTCGTACGTCGCCGTCAAATCTTCGCAGGAGAGAAACTGCATTATCTCTCCCGGCTTGGTTTTTGTCCGGCGAGTAGTGAGCATCCAACCCACCAGCTTAACTTTTGTACCCACATATTGAGTCAACTCCTGACTGTGAACAAATCTACCCACTTTGTTGACATGTTGCTGAAGAGCCTCCTTCCAGATCCAGAGCGGATGCTTCTCCACTGTCAGTTCCATCAGTTCCAGTTCATCTCTCAACTTTTGCTCCAGAGGGTAATCCACCCACGGGATTTCGGAAGATGTTTTCACCACGCTGGGAAACATCCCATCACGGCTCGCTTTCAGTTTATGGTAGAACAGCTTCAACCGCCACAAATGTTGGGGGCGAGTGTAGCCCAGTGAATCAAAAGCGCCGCACCGGATGAGTGTTTCCGCTTCTCGATAAGTCGGCTTCACCCGGATACAAAAATCTTCCAGTGATTCGAAGGGTCGTTCTGTCCGTTTTTCCAGTAGCGCGATGAGGGTCTGTCGGGTAAGTCCCTTAATTTGCAAAAGACCGATACGGAGCCACGGTACGTTGTCATTTGCTGTAAAGTAGGGTTCCGATTCATTCACATTCGGCGAAAGGATGGTAACACCGAGCCGCCGTGCCTCTTCCAGGTAGCACGAAGTGTGGTAAAAGCCACCGTAGTTGGACATGACAGCCGCCAAGAATTCCGCCGGGAAGTGGGCCTTGAGCCACGCCGATTGGACGGAAATGACCGAATAGGCGGCGGAGTGTGCTTTGCAGAAAGCGTACCCGGAAAAAGCTTCCATCTGCCGCCAGACCTCCAGGGCCGCTTCCACATTTATTCCCCGTTTCACCGCGTCCCGGATGAAGTGATCCCGGTGCTCCATGAATGGCTCATCCACCCGCTTTCCGCTCATGGACCGCCGCAACCTGTCTGATTCCGCCAAGCTCCATCCCGCAATGGCTTCGGCAATCTTGATCACATCCTCCTGGTAAAGCATGACACCGTAAGTCTCTTTCAGCAGTTCTGTGAGAGAGGCATGGACTGTCTCCACTTTTTCTTTACCATGGTGTCGTTTGACGAAATGTCTCAACATTCCTGAATCGGCGGGCCCAGGACGAATTACCGAACTGGCAGCGGTAATCATCTCAAAAGAGTTCACTTTCAGTTTTTTTAACAGTCCCCGCATCCCCGGTGATTCGATCTGAAACACGCCCATGGTGCTGCCCTCCCTGATGAGCACTTTTGTTCTTTCATCCATGGCTGGCATAGTGTAGCGGTTGAAGTGTATGTTATACTTTTCTTTTAAGGTGTCAGCCATTTCCGCCACCACAGTGAGGGAGCGTTGCCCCAGCAGATCAATCTTCACCAGCCCCATTTTTTCAATCCCATGCATATCAAACTGGGTTACCACTGGACCTTTGGTGGACCGCTGGAGCGGTACATAGTTGGTGATTTTTTCCGGTGCAATGACAATACCACCACAGTGGATCCCCATATGCCGCGGCCGTCTCTTCAGTTTTTTCGCCAGCCCGAATATTTCCCTGTATCTATCATCCTCCATCACCCGTTTCCCGCATCCCTTTTCATAGCGCCGTGGCAACTCACGGGACACTTTGCCGATCTCCTTTTCCGACAGCCCCATAGCCCGCGCCACATCTCGCACTGCTCCCCTTAGATGGTAAGTGTTAAATGTAGAAATCATAGCCACCCGATCTCTTCCGTACTGTTCATAGACATATTCCAGCACTTCGTCCCGGCGCTTCCAACAGAGATCCACATCAATATCCGGCGGTTCTTCCCGGTCAGGGTTGAGAAATCGCTCAAAGATGAGATTGTGTTCTATGGGATCTACCGGAGTAATACTCAAGAGATATGACACTAAACTTCCAGCCGCCGAGCCACGCCCTACCGTGGGAATGCCTCGCCTGTTTGCCCACTGAACAATATCCCAGACAATGAGAAAGTAATCGGCGTAACCCCTATCAATGATGATATCCAGTTCATAGGTCAACCGTTTCAGCACTGCTGTTGTCATAGGATCATACTTTCCCGGTAGCGCCTGGTGGCAAATGTTTACCAGATGATCAGCTGAAGTTCGATTCATTGGGCAGGATTAAAGTCTTGGTGCTCCCTGTCGCTCCGTGCAATAAATTTGCTCCATGAAGATAGCTGTTAGTACCGATGAACGGACACCTCTCGTAGAGTCACTTTTTTGCGAACTGAAAGAGAGAGGTCACGATGTCACCTACTTCGGCCCGGAAAAGGATGAGTCAATGGACTGGCCTGTAGTGACTGAGCGGGCAGCTCAACTTGTGGCCAGCGGTGAGGCTGCAGAAGGTATTGTCATGTGCTGGACCGGCACAGGGGCTTCCATTGCTGCTAACAAGATAAAAGGGATAAGGGCCGCCCTTTGCCTGGATGGTGCAACAACGAAAGGTGCCCGCACCTGGAATCATGCCAATGTTCTTGCTTTGAGCCTCCAGTCTACGGATGATACAACACTGAAAGAAATTTTGGACGTCTGGTTCACTACACCATACAGCAGTGACAAGTGGAACCTGCAACAGATTGATAGGATCAGAAAGTTGGAACAGGCATCATCTTCGGAATCAAGCACGTAGTATAGGCAGTATGGCAGACAGTAAAACGTATTACCTAAAAAGAGTGGACAGAATAATCTGCCCACTCTTTTTTTTAGCTTTGATTGTTTCTTGTGAGAGACCCTCGAGCACACTCAATGAAATCTATTTTACACCCATACAACCAGATGATGAGCTCGATTCTCCTGCCGTCTATCACGGTAATAATGAAGCGTGGATTGTTGTAACCGGTAAAGATGGTGATCGTCTGTCTGTGTATGACGCAAATAGTGGAAAAAAGGTGCGTGTAATAGGAAGCAACGGGGTTGGATTCAGTCAATTTGCTTATCCTAACGGCATCTGGATTGAAGATAATCTTATGATCATTGTAGAACGAGATAATCATCGTCTTCAACTGTTCAGACTTCCTGATTTTGAACCTCTTGGATTTATTGGTGAAACTGAGCTTGCCAAACCTTACGGTATCAATGTGCTCCATGATTCAGAAGGTCAACTTGATGTTTTCGTAACAGATAGTGAATATGTAATAGACAAGGATCCGGTCGAAGTGCATGGCCGACGAATCCGTCACTGGAAATTAACTGTAGAAGGTGATGCTATCTCTCATACCCTTGTCAATACATTTGGTGATATCACCGGTCCCGGTATGCTCTATGAAGTGGAATCCATTTTTGCGGACAGACAACATAACCGGCTTATGATAGCAGACGAACAGGAAAATGTCATAAAGGTATATACTATGGATGGAGACTTTACCGGAATTATTCTTGCCAAAGGGCGCTTTGCCGGCGACCCGGAAGGGATTGCCCTGTATAAATGTGGTGAGAATGATGGCGTCTGGATCTTTACAGATCAAAGTCACGATGGGAACCGATTCCACCTTTTTGATCGTAAATCATTAAAATACCTGGAGACCTTTACTATGAGCCAGACCACAAATACGGACGGCATCTGGTTGACGCAGAAACCGACGGGTAAGTTCAATGATGGTGTATTCTGTGCCTTGAATAACGATAAGAATGTGGGTGTTGTAACTGTCAGTAGCTTTAAAGAAGCTATGCCCCATCTTTTTAGGTGTGACGGCTAAAATCTAATTATTAAACAACTCACTGTCATACGTCATGCAAAGTCCAGCTGGGAATATCCTCATTTAAGTGATTTTGAACGCCCTCTTAATTCTCGCGGTAAACGGAACGCCCCCATGATGGGACGCATCCTCCGCGATGAAAGTGTTATGTTCGATCAGATTATCAGTAGCCCCGCCAAACGTGCTATCACCACAGCGCGAACTATTGCCAGTGAAATGGGCTACTCTGAGGACAATATTGCGGAAGAACGCCGTTTTTACGGCGCTCATCCTAGTACCATCATTGAAATCCTAAGAGATCTGGACAATTCAGTCAGTCATGCAGCTGTCTTTGGTCACAATCCCACTTTTCATTCCCTTGTGGAACAACTTGCCAATACGACCATAGAGAAATTCCCCACATGCGCCGCTGCCACCATTTCTCTAAACATTGATACATGGTTGGAGCTTGAAGCGGCGTCGGGCACACTGACAACGCTCCGCCTGCCGCGAGATTACATGGATAAGTAAGCGTAGGGATTAGGTCGGAACGGTCTGACGGTCCATTAGTTGCCTATAAACAGGTAACTGTTTTAGATAATCAAAAAGGTATACAATACGTTCATGGGTAGCAGGAAGTATATACTCCAGTTCGTCTTCTGATACCCAGCGGCACTCTTCAATATCCTCCTCCAGAGCCGGCACCAGTTCCGTTAAGGGATTCCCGGTAAATTGCATGAGAAACCACCAGGTCTTTTTCTGGAGATGTTTCCCGTCGATGGTTTTTATGTAATAGGTTGGGATAAGGCGTTCTACAATTTTAATCTCTTCAAGAGGAAGACCTGTTTCTTCATGGACCTCTATAAGAGCTGTCTCTTCTTCGGACTCACCGTTTTTAAATTTCCCTTTCGGCAGGTCCCACATTCCCCGTTTGTAGATAAAGAGGAATTTTCCATCCTTAAACACAATTCCACCGGCAGTCTTGATTCGATCCATCATTTAGGTGTGTCCTTGTAGGCTGAAGAGAAGTTCATACTGCTCTTTTGTGAGATTGTCAAAAAACACGTCGTCTATGGTGATCCGGTATTCCGGAATTTCCCGCGTCCACTTTTTGGCCCTGAGATTTTTTTTCCCCGCGTAGTCAATGTGCGAAAGAACATAACGCATCGCGTTCAAACGCGCAATCATCTTGTTGTCTGAATTGATGGCTATCCAAGGATTCTTTCCCGTAGAGGTTTTACGAAACATCTGCTCTTTATAGAAAGTAAACAAATCCCACTCACTGGCTGCTTCCAAATCATTTTCAGATAGTTTCCAATACTTTAGCGGACTTGCTTCCCGTAAACGAAATCTAAGTGTCTGACTGTGTTTCGAAACAGAGAGATAGAATTTGATGAGAATTAATCCCTTATCCACCAAACTCTCCTCCCAATCATTGACTTTGCTCATGAAGTAGTGGTACTGTTTCTCCGTGCAGTAATTCATGGTGGGTTGTATAAGTGCCCGAGAATACCAGGATCTGTCAAAAAAGACAATTTCACCCGGCTCAGGCAACAGCTTTTCATATGTCTTCAACCACTTTTTGTTTTGCGTTGGTGACGGAACACCCAGTTCCTCCATCCTTACACTTTTTGGCATAAGTCTTTCTATAAACCGTCGGATGGTAGCCCCTTTTCCGGCAGCATCGCGGCCCTCAAACAGGAGGGCTATGCGTTGATCCTGATCCATGACCCACTCCTGCAGTTTCAGCAATTCAATCTGCAGACGGCGTTTTTCTTTTTGATATTGCCCAGGCGTCAGTTCTTTATACTGTGTTCTGTTGTAAACAATCATGGCCGAGGGGCTAATACCTCCAACTTTTCAGGTCAGCTCCGGAAGGTGCGGTCTTTTCCATCCGCTCTACAGCCTTGGGAATAAACATTTGATTATATCGAAGTCGGGACAAGGCGTTAGGTCGTGTCTGGTCACCATTCCAGCAGTGCTCCGCACGATCGCCATAATCCACTTCGCCGTTGTAATAGGGATCAGTGGTTCCTTCCAAGAATTCTTCCATGAGATAAACAGCATTATTCAGATAATAGTTGTCCATGTCTCCACAGTAGACATGAATCTTACCTTCTAACTTTGGGCCAATCTTTGCCCAATCTCGCTCAAGAACATAACGGAGGTCATAGTTTTCTTTCCAGTAGTCAGCCACTTCTTTATCAATCTTACCTGATTTTTTGTCCCAGATCGGTTTGGGATAGCCGTCCAAGGCCATGGGACTGTAGACCGCTTGCCAGATATCCCACTGATCACCGGAACGGCTATTGGTACCGAGGGCCAATTCCACATGATTCATGTCTTTAACAGTAGCATTAACTTTGCCCAAGTAGTTCCTGTGGGCTGGTATTTCAATGCGCTTGAATGGACCGCCTTTGAAATAGGCATTCTCATTTTCGTAAATATTCACAAGGCAATATGCTCGGAAATCGATAGGGTCGGGACAAGCGGCAAAACAACCGTTATACTCTTCAGGATAAAAT
>SCKS01000042.1 GCA_004124465.1 Fidelibacterota bacterium | reverse complement strand
AGTCGGCATTGGGCAGAAAACATAGCTCCTGACTTTCTGCAATTTCCGCAGTCACAAGACCTGCTTTCCGGGCAATGTCACGTACCTCTTCCTTCCTCAGATTTCCTAGTGGAAAAAGTGTTCTCTCAAGAAGATCTTCACCAATACCCCAAAGCACGTAAGACTGATCTTTCTTTTCATCTATCCCTTTCCGAATCACCTTGCCTACACCCTTTAGCTCATCGATCCGAGCGTAGTGGCCTGTAGCGATCCACTTAGCATTGAGATGATCAGCCTTTTGGATGAGCCCTCCCCATCTAAGGTGGGTGTTGCATTGAATGCATGGGTTTGGCGTATTTCCTGAGAAATATTGATCAACCAGGTAGTCCACTACATTTTTCTGGAAGTCGTCCTGAAAATCGAGTGTGTAGTGCGGAACGTCATATTTCTCACACACCAGTTTGGCATTATTGATTGCCTCCACCGAGCAGCAGTAGGAATCGGTAGATGGAGTTCCTTCAGGGCTATCCCACAACTTCATGGTGACCCCAATGGGGTCATAACCTTCTTCTATGATTTTAAGCAGAGCGACGGAGCTGTCCACGCCACCGGACATGGCTACAAGAACGCGACCGCTCATGCTACTACTTCCATTGTTGAACTGTTATCAACGTGGGGATAATGATAAATCATGATGAAAGTTACGGGGAGAAAGACCGAGGAAGAAAGGGTCTAAACGTATTCGTTGCGAATCTCCGCGTATTTCACCGTGTTCTGGAGATTCTTGTAAAAAGGCGGTTGACGCTCCTCAAGGAGATCGATGGTAGCGTTCAGATCGTAATCAAACCGGTGCACTTCCCAATTGAAATCGTCACCAACGGTGAGGAAGCCAATAGCCCCTTTTGTTATTCCATCGAAAGGAATTCCCGTGCTTGCCGGACACAATATTTTTAGGTCACTATCTTCATCCATACGGGGTACGTGGATGTGGCCATGGATGAAAATGCACATCTCAATGTCCGGATTGGCCTTTTTCACGTGATTCCGCCAAGTTTTTGCCTCTTCCATTGTAGGTGGCTTGTCGTCCCTTTCGTACCAGGCGTGCGAGAACTCTATGAGGGTGGAGTCGAAAACTTCTCTATGGGAAATATGGGTTCTGTTTTTGATGAAATCTATCCCGGCATCTCCGATCTGTTCGGCGGTCCATTTCTGATGTTCAACGATCCCCTTTACAACTGGATCATCGGGACTCATTCCCTCCAGGGTTGGATTCTCCTGTGTCCACAGTTTTTCAATGATGTAACGCTCATGATTACCGCGAACAAAAACGTTATCATTCATGGGCGTTAAAATATCGAGAACTTCTTTTGGAGCGGGGCCGAGCGAAAAGTAATCACCGAGATAAATAACCTCATCTACATCTTTACGCGCGCTGATGACGGAGAGAGCTGTTTTCAGCGCCTCCAGATTACCATGCACGTCTAATACGATAGCGAATGTTTTTGAAGCCATACCTCGGAACCTGCCAAGCGATTTCATAGAATATAGCACGCATTTTATAGGAGCACAATTATCTTTTTTTGACGGGAGAAAAAGCAGCCATTAGAAGAACAATTACTTGCGCCCAGGCATGGGGAAAAGTAAACTTTCCGCCGCTGATATGAACCCCAAAACCATAGTTTCAGTAGGTTCCATCGCTCTGGACTGGCTTGAGCTCCCTGATGGCACAAAGGGAGAGACGCTGGGCGGTTCACTTACCTATTTCACCCGGTCAGCCGGCATCCTGGCGCCAGTGAATATTGTAGGCGTTGTCGGTACTGATTTTCCCAAGGAAGGGATGAATCTATTTAGAGAGTATGCTGCCAGTCTGGAAGACCTGCAGATTGAAGAAGGAAAAAGTTTTCGGTGGGGTGGGCGCTATCATGACGATTGGGAGAATCGTACTACGCTATACACGGAGTTGGGTGTTTTCGAGACTTTCAGCCCAAAATTGAGTGATGCAAACAAGCAAAGTCCGTTACTCTACCTGGGCAATATTCATCCGGCACTGCAGCTTGATGTTCTTTCTCAAATGGCTTCTGATGATACGGTGATTGTCTGTGATACCATGAACCTCTGGATCAACACCACCCGAGGGGATCTTGATAAAGTGCTGGGGAGAATTGATATCCTGTTACTTAATGAGAATGAGGCGGAGCTTCTAACTGGAATTGAACAAGTTCCTGAGGCAGCCCAGGCTATTCGCACCATGGGTCCAAAAAAGATTGTGGTAAAGCAAGGCGGCTCCGGAAGCACACTCATTTCTTCAGATAGAGATTTTCATGTGGATGTTTACCCCATTGATAAGTTGATGGATCCCACTGGCGCAGGGGACAGCTTCGCCGGCGGTTTAATGGCCGCTCTGGCCAACGGTCACTCCCTTGAGGAAGGTCTTATCTGGGGGACAGCTTCGGCCTCCTTCTGTGTGGAAGGGTTCGGACTGGAAGGGCTCAGTAGGATGACACCCGAGACTTTTCGTGAGCGAGTGGAAGTTGTGCGGTAGGAATATGAATTGCTTTGAAAGCCCTCAGAGGGAGAATTAAATTGTTTATATCAGAACCTGTGATATCACTTTTTTGGAGGTGCCTGTAATGCGCTTGAATATGTTTGTGAGGACTGTTTCCCTTTTACTTGCGGCAACACTTTTTTACGGCTGTCCCAGCGAAGAGCTCACGTCAGCCCGTCTTTATGTTAAAGAGAAAAACTGGGAAAAAGCGGAAGAGATGCTAACTGCTGCCATAGAAGTCACTCCTGAAGAATCTGAGCCTTATTTCCTCATGGGTAAAGAGATCTATGCCCGAAACGGTGAATGGGCGAAAATGAATGAAATGTTTGACAAGGCTGCTGAGCTTGGTCCCACCGACAAGCTTCCTGATGGGCAGTCACTTTTGGCTGCTATTGATACATGGCGAATGTTTTACTGGAGTGGAGAATACAATAAGGGAGCCGATAATTTCAATCTTGCTATCAATGCTGAAGAAACCGCTGAGAAAGAAGACTATTTTAATTTAGCTATCGACGGTTTTAGCACGGCAAAAGATATCAGGCCCGATGAACCTGGCAGCTACAAGAACCTGGTTTTTTGCTACATCCAGCTGAACAATCAGGAAATGCTGGAGTCTACACTAAATGAGGCTCTGAATGTGAATCCTGAAGACCCGGACCTACTCTTCACTGCCGGGAAAGTATTTAAGGATAATGGTGATATAGAGAAGGCAATTGAATACCTGGAGCGGGGACTGAGGATCAATCCCGGAAGTGCTATCGGTGCTCGTTATCTTGCTGATGCTTATTATGATAAGGGCGACATGGAAGGGGCTATATTTGCATATACAAAGGCCATCAGATCTGATGCCGATAATCCTGACTTACATTTCAATTTGGGTGTTCTCTATCTTCAGCTTGGCGATTTTGAGATGACCGAAGAAGAATTTCAGAAAGTCCTCGAGATTAATCCTGATGATGACCAGGCTGCCATTGGTATCGGTGAAGCTTATGAAGGAATGGAGCGTTGGGAGGATTCTGAATATTATTATAAACGTGCTCTCAGAACTAATCCTGACAAACCCAGTTTACTGAGGGCATTGGCACGTGTCGTTTACAGGCAGGGCCGGGTTGATGAGGCTCAAGAATATCTTGATAAGGCTAAGGGTGAAAGATAGTCTAAGCTATCGCTCTTCGTTTAGTTAGATAGTGCGTTAAGGCCAGGTCCAGTGCCTGGTCTGTCTGGATCGGGACATAGTCGATATTTCGCTTCCGCATTTCTCTCCTGTAAGTAGACTGAAACTTCTCAACCACCCGTTTATATGCCGTTCGGATCTGCCACGGTTCAGTGGTGATTTCTTCTCCTGTTTCCAGGTCTCGGAATCGAGTTCTCAGAGAAAAGTCAAGGTCTTTCTCTCTGGAATCCGTCAGATGGAAAACAATCACCTCATGTTTTCGGTGACGGAAGTGCTTAAGTCCTGATAATACTTCCTCCGGGTCGTCCAAAAGGTCTGAGATCAAGATCACGAGCCCCCTTTTTTTGATTTTATCCGCCAGCTCGTGAAGTGTAGGAGCGATGCGCGTATCGTTGCCCGGTTTTATCTGTTCCAATCTTGCCAACACAGAGTTGAGATGGCCCTGGGTAGAGCGTGGCGGTACATGCCCCTGGGTTTTTTCATCAAAAATCGTCAGTGAGACAGCATCCCGCTGATTGAGCATGAGATAGGTCAGTGCAGCGGTGAGGTAGCTTCCGTAATCAAGCTTGGAGACAGCCTGGCTGGAGAAGGTCATTGACTTACTGACATCCAAGAGGATATAGGACCTCAGGTTTGTCTCTTCTTCATACTGTTTGATGTAGTAGCGGTCGGTCTTGCCGTAAAGTTTCCAGTCCAAGTGACGGATTTCATCACCGGGACCATACGCACGGTGCTCTGCAAATTCTACGCTGAATCCGTGATAGGGGCTTTTGTGCAATCCGATGAGATACCCTTCCACAACAAGCCTTGCACGAAGTGCCATATTGTCGAGCCGCGCCACCATCTCCGGTTGGAGATATTTTCTTTTGTCTACAGTCGTCAAAGTTGAATTAGGCTGACTTTTGGATCAGCTGATCTAATACCTGATCTGCGTTAACACCATCGGCTTCGGCGTTAAAGCTGGTAATTATGCGGTGGCGGAGGACAGGCTTCGCCATGGCGATGACATCTGAAATATCCGGTGTAGGCCGCTCGTCCAGGATTGCTTTTGCTTTTGCACCAAGTATCAGGTATTGAGATGCTCTGGGGCCTGCACCCCATTCCAGCCAGTCGCTGATAAACTGAGGGGCGCCGTCTTCCGGGCGGGTTTTGGCTGCCAGATCGACGGCAAACTCCACAACGTTATCAGCCACGGGGACTCTGCGAACAAGGGACTGAAATGTGAGAATGTCATCTTTGGTTATTGTCGATTTCAGCGATTTGTCAGGGCCGGAGGTTGTCGATTTGACAATCTCGATTTCATCCTTTCGGGAAGGATAGGTAATGTTGAGGCTGAACATGAAACGATCCAGTTGTGCCTCCGGTAGGGGATATGTCCCTTCCTGCTCGATGGGGTTCTGGGTACCCAGAACAAGAAACGGTTCATCTAAAGTGTAGGAGACACCCGCTGCCGTCACTTTGTGTTCCTGCATTGCTTCAAGAAGAGCAGCCTGCGTCTTCGGCGGCGTCCGGTTGATCTCATCGGCGAGGATTATGTTGGCGAAAAGAGGCCCTTGAAAAAACTTGAATTCCCGTTTGCCGGTGGCGTGATCTTCTTCCAGAATTTCTGTGCCGGTAATATCCGAAGGCATCAGATCAGGAGTGAATTGGATCCTGCTGAATTTGAGATCGAGAATTTCCGACACCGATTTGATGAGAAGTGTTTTCGCCAGGCCCGGAACACCGATGATTAGTGCGTGTCCCTGGCAAAATAGCGTAATGAGAATATGTTCAATAATCTCGTGCTGACCGATGATCCTTTTGCCGAGCTCGGCAGATATTGCATCCCGCGATTCGCGAAGTTGTTCAACCAGTTTGATATCGTCTTTTGTTGCCATAAAAGAGTGTCTCCCGGTGAGATATAATATTTGATTTAGGCGCGGAAAACTTACACCCTGCCCTCTGGTGAATCAACGGAATAATGGTAAATTCACTTGCCGATCACAGGTAGTAAGAATGACAGGTTCTCTCAAAACAATGGTCAGTTATGTTAAAGGCCGAGCTAACGTGTCGCCTGCAACAGCTGTTGTTCTGGGTTCTGGGTTGGGTCATATGGCGGAGAACGTCGAGGGTGGCGTCAAGGTTCCATACGGTGACATTCCCGGCTATCCCCAGCCTACAGTTGAGGGTCATTCAGGAGAGTTGATTCTTGGTAATCTGAGGGGTGAAAAAGTGGTCATGGCCAGCGGCCGTTTCCATCTCTATGAAGGGTGGGACCTGGAAACAGTGACACTTCCGATTAAGTTGTTTCATGAACTGGGGGTCAAAAACCTCATTCTCACCAATTCAGCTGGGTCTGTTCAAGTGCAAAACGGCCCTGGGACGCTTATGGCAATTACGGCTCACCTGGACTTCACATATCAGGAAAGTAGTGATACACCATTAATAGTTAATGAAGATCGATACCACAGCTCTGGGTTGCTCCATATTGCCGGGGAATCGGCCGAGAGGAACCGTATTGACCTTAAAGAGGGCGTTTATGCCTGGGCATTGGGGCCGTCCTATGAAACGCCTGCGGAGATTGATTTGATCAGGGAACTGGGCGGCCATGCTGTGGGGATGTCTACCGTACCTGAGATACGAGCAGCTGGCGAGTTAGGGATGAATATTCTCACCATCTCCTGCCTCACCAACTATGCCGCTGGTGTGGTGGAAGCACCTATTACCCATGAAGAAGTCATTACTAGTGCTGCCGAGGCGGGAGAGCGTTTTGGTAAACTACTCACCTCTATCATTGAAGATCTTGGAGGGACAGAATGAACATCGAATTGAGACCAGAGATTGAAGCTATCAGTGAGGAGATTATTGAAAACAGGAGACACCTTCATAAATATCCTGAATTGGGGCTTCAGGAGCACGAGACAGCTAAATTCATCAGTGAAAAACTGAATGAACTGGGCTTAGAGGTTTCCACCGGCATTGGCCAAACTGGCGTGGTGGCGCTCTTGAAGGGTGGTGACGGGCCTTGTATCGGTCTAAGGGCGGACATGGACGCTCTACCTATACAGGAGACCGGTGATGTGGCATACAAATCGGTGAATGACGGTGTCATGCATGCCTGCGGTCATGATGGCCATATGGTGATGTTGCTTGGGGCGGCGAAAGTGCTTTCGGAGAAGCGAGATCGTATAAAGGGAACCGTAAAGTTTATCTTCCAGCCAGCTGAAGAAGGTCTCGGCGGAGCACGGTACATGATCGAAGATGGTGTCCTTGAGAATCCCAAGGTTGATGAAGTGTACGGTATTCATCTGTGGAACTATCAGCCTTTTGGGACGGTGGGCGTACAACCAGGACCTGTCTTGGCTGCTGCGGATGAATTTATCATTACAGTAAAGGGAAAAGGGGGTCACGGTGCAGCCCCGCACGGGACTGTGGATGCAGTGGTTGTTGCTTCATACCTGGTTACAGCGCTACAAACCATTGTGAGCAGGAATACCAATCCCCTGGAATCTACAGCGCTGACTGTGGGCATGATAGAGGGTGGTTATAACTACAATATCATCGCCGATGAAGTGGTGCTGAAGGGAACGGCTAGAGCCTATACAGAAGAAAACCGGAAAATGATTCACGATCGCCTTCATGAAATTTGTGACGGTATTGGTACTACCTACGGTGCTCGCATCGAGGTGAACTATAGCGACGGTTATCCTCCCACGGTGAACACGAAAGCAGAAAGCAAAAAGGTGCTTTTGGCAGCTGAAAAAGTAGTGGGTGAAGGCGTGCAACCGCCCTATCTCACCATGGGCGGCGAGGACATGTCTTACTACCTGCAGAAGGTGCCCGGCTGTTTTTTCTTCATCGGCTCAGCGCCAGCGGACAGGGAACCCATGAGCGTCCCGCACCACTGTTCCCATTTCGACATCGAAGAACGGGCGTTGCTAGTGGGGAGTTCTATCTGGGTGCAGTTGGTGGAGGACGTTCTTACTTAGGTATATTGTTTGGGAAAAGGGTCTGCTGTTCCCAGCTCATGACCACCGCAACTTCTCCAAATCCACATTCCCTCCTGTAAGGATGACACCCACCTTTTTGCCTGCTAGACCGTTCGCCTGATTAAGTACCGCCGCTACCGGTACAGCTGAGGAGGGTTCGATATTGATTTTCATTCTCTCCCATACAGTTCGCATGGCTGTAATAATCTCCTCCTCTGTCACTGTGAAAATATCGCTCACGTGCTCTAGGATGATGGAAAGAGTCAATTCGCTTAGTGAAGTGAGGAGGCCGTCGGCCATGGTGTCAGGATTGGTTTGCGGAACAAACTTTCCTGATTTAAAAGACTGATAGGCGTCATCGGCATTTTTTGGCTCAGCTGCGAAGACTGAAACCGAATTGCCCATGCCAGCCACCGCGATAGCGGTACCGCAAATGAGTCCTCCTCCGCCCACGGGGGCGAGAATGGCATCCAGATCATCTATCTCATCCATGAGCTCCAAAGCCGCCGTTCCCTGCCCGGAAATGACGCGAGGATCATCAAATGGGTGGATCTCAACTGCTCCGGTTTGTTTAATAACCGACTCCAGAGTCGTTTCCCGTGCTTTAAGAGTCGGTTCGCAAAAGGTGATCTCAGCTCCGTACCCCATCACTGCTTTCTTTTTTATCTCCGGTGCATTCTTAGGCATAACCACGTGAGCTTTTATCCCGCGAAGTTTGGCCGCCAGTGCAACAGCAGCGGCATGGTTTCCTGATGAATGGGTACCTACACCGCGTTCTGCTTTTTCATCAGACAACGAGAACACGGTATTACACGCACCACGGAATTTGAAGGCGCCAACTTTCTGAAAATTCTCACATTTGAAATAGATATTCGTATCGGCCATTTCATCGATAGCGGAACAGGTGAGAACCGGTGTTTTATGAGCGTAAGGTGAAATCCGCTTGGTAGCGGCAAGGATATCATCCAGATTGGGTACTTGTTTCATTCAGAATCCTAAGGTTAGCTTTCATCAATTCATTAGGTCTAACTGCCGAATCTCACTCAACTAAGCAGTCAGATACAAACAAAGTTTCGACATATGACTTTTTATACTATATCAATCTCGACAGCATGATTCAGGTAGGTCATCTCTCAAAAGATTTTCGTTTGACGAGAAGGCAGCGTCGTGAACATGGTCCGCAGTACAAAAATGCCAAAACTATTCGCGCCGTTGATGATGTTAGCTTTGAGTGTAAAGCAGGACGTGTATTCGGGCTCATAGGTCCAAATGGAGCAGGAAAAACAACCACTCTACGAATCATTTCTACCATGTTGAAACCATCCCACGGTTCAGTGACTGTAGCAGGCTACGATACACTGAAGCAACCCCAGGAAGTCCGCCGGCACATTGGTTTTATGACAGCACAGACAGCACTATATGATCGACTGACACCTACAGAAATGGTTCAATATATCGCTGACCTTTACGGTATGGAGATGAATCATTTCGAGGAGCGGAGAGAAAAGATTTTTTCAATGCTTGATATGCAAAACTTTTCAGACCGAAGGATCGCCCGCCTCAGTTCAGGCATGAAACAGAAAACCTCTATTGCACGAACCATCATTCATGATCCTGATGTGGTTGTTTTTGATGAGCCTACAACCGGCCTGGATGTCATGACCGCACGTCGAATAATCGAACTGATCCGTGCCTGCCGTGAGGAGGGTAAGACAGTCATCTTTTCCACCCATCAGATGTCAGAGGTGAAACTTCTTTGCGATGATCTTGCTATTATTCATGAAGGTAGACTTTATTTCAACGGCAGTCGGGATCAGTTTGAAGGCCAGATGAAAGAAGCCACTTACGAAGACGAGTTTGTCCGTCTGGTAGAGGAGGCATAGCATGGGTTGGCTCATCATTCTCATTAAGGAGCTGACAGACATGATTCGAGATCGCCGTACAATTTTCATGATGGTGGTCATGCCGC
This sequence comes from Fidelibacterota bacterium, assembly GCA_004124465.1. Classification (GTDB taxonomy): domain Bacteria; phylum Fidelibacterota; class Marinisomatia; order Marinisomatales; family S15-B10; genus UBA2125. The sequence goes on along the minus strand of SCKS01000042.1, from coordinate 4,056 downwards.
TGGTAGTGATTCCGCTCCTTGCAACAACAGCTATAAAGCTGACTCAGTCACAAATAGAAAAAGCGAAGGACAAGGAGTTGAGGGTCGCTGTCATTGGTGAAACAGCTGCGCCCGAGTTGTTTAAAAGATTATCTAAAGAGGAAAATTTCTTTCTTGTCACCATGACAAATGCGGACAGTGCCCGTGCAATGACGGCCGAACAGACACTGGATGGCGTTGTCATCATTCCACAGGATTTCTCTGAGTTTGTAGAAGGAGACAAGCAGGCTACGATTCGGCTTATCTTCAAGTCATCGGAGTCACTCAATGCTGCACGCCGTAGGATTGAAGCTATCATTGATCAGTACGACAGAGAGATTGTTAATGAAAGAATCGGTCGGTTGCAACTCGATGAGACCCTTTTTGATGCAATTGCAATAGAAAGGGAAGATGTGGCATCCACAGAGGAGAAGTTTGCAGAAAACGCCGGGGGATTCCTGCCTTACATTTTCATCATTTTTGGTTTTATGGGATCTATATATCCCGCATTGGATTTGGGCGCTGGTGAAAAGGAGAGGGGTACTCTTGAAACTATTCTATCTTCACCGGCCAGCAGATTTGATATTGTCATGGGGAAGTTTCTTGTTGTTGTTCTTTTTAGCATTGCTACAGCTTTTCTCGCAATGCTGGGTGTTTTGATTATGGTTTATCAATTTCTTCCGACTATTGAAACAAATATTACTCAGACAGTAATGGATATGCTCGGGCCCAGAAGGATTTTTATTATTATGAGTATGGTTCTGCCGGTATCAGCTTTCTTTGCCGCTGTGGCTCTAGCTATTTCCATCTTTGCCAGATCATTTAAAGAAGCTCAGAGCATGATGGCACCGCTCAACATCATCATAATTTTACCCGCTATGATCGGTATGCTTCCTGGTTTCAAGTTGAGCGCTGTAACGGCCGCAATACCCATTCTTAACCTTTCACTTGCCACAAAAGCCATTTTAGGCGGCAGTGCAGATCCCATACTTATTGCTGAAGTTTATCTTTCCCTGTTTTTTCTGGCGGGTGTCTCTATTTATGGCTGTGTAAAGTGGTTCAATCGGGAAGAGACGCTGTTTCGGTCATAATATGATTGCCTTTGATAATTAGTTGAAAAGGATGAAACAAATTCAATTATTCTTATTTTTTCGGGCTTTCACAACCAGGCCTTTTTTCATTTTTTCCATCTTTATTTTTCTAATACATGCTTGTTCCAATGAAGGTATTCAATATTCTCAAAATGATAAGATGGTTCTAATACCGGCTGGCACTTTCGTAATGGGTGGAAACAGTAACCAGTCCAGTCCGAATGAATTTCCACGTCATAAAGTAAGAGTGGACAGTTTTTATATGGATGTACATGAAGTAACAAATAGACAATTCAATAAATTCGTTGAAAACACAGGCTACATCACGATTGCCGAAAAAGAAATTGATTGGGAAGATATGAAAAAAGATCTTCCAGATGGGACCCCAAAACCATCAGATGATATGCTTAAACCTGGATCTGTTGTTTTCAAAGCCACAAATGGACCCGTGCCACTTAGTGATGAGATGCAATGGTGGGAATGGAAAATTGGTGCTAATTGGCAACAGCCTAATGGACCTGGCAGTAGTATAAAAGATAAAATGGATCACCCAGTAGTACATATAGCTTGGGATGATGCTATGGCATATGCCCAGTGGTCCGGAAAGAGACTTCCTACAGAAGCCGAGTGGGAATGGGCTGCCCGGGGCGGGTTGGACAATCCCACTTATCCATGGGGAAACACACCAGCTTCTAGATCTGCATCTAAAGCCAATTTCTGGCAGGGGCAGTTTCCCTATAAGAACTCCTCTAGAGATGGTTATAATGGTAGTGCACCGGTCATGTCTTACATGCCTAACGGTTATGGATTGTATGATATGGCTGGCAACGTATGGGAGTGGTGTGCCGATCTTTATCATTATGAGTCCTATCTAATGGATTCAAGAAATGATGTGTGTATTAATCCAAAAGGACCAGAAACATCACTTGACCCCAGAGAGCCATTTGCGACAAAACGTGTGATGAGGGGCGGCTCTTTTTTATGTAATGACAGCTACTGTAGTGGTTATCGGGTCTCCCGGCGTATGAATTCCAGTCAGGATACAGGACTAAACCATACTGGATTTAGATGTGTTAAATCAGCTGGTTAATATGAAGAAAGCTCTCCGATCATTAATCCTTCTACTGGCTTTGACTGCACTATTAGGGGCTGCTGAAGGAAATAAGGGTTACTCACCTGATGACGCGAGGATGGCATGGTGGCGGGAAGCCCGCTTTGGCATGTTCATTCACTGGGGACTTTACTCTATTCCAGCTGGGGAGTGGAACGGCGAGACCAATCATGCCGAGTGGATCCGGACAACCGCTCAAATACCTATTGATGAATACGACAAGTTCGTTCAAGAGTTTAACCCCATCAAATTCGATGCGGACGAATGGGTTCGCATGGCTAAGGACGCTGGCATGAAATACATTGTTATCACGTCTAAGCATCATGATGGGTTTAGTCTGTTCAATTCCCGCTACACAGATTTCGATATTATGTCTACACCCTTTAAACGGGACATCATGGACGAACTGGCTAATGCCTGTCGCAAGTATGGGTTAAAAATATGCTGGTACCATTCCATCATGGACTGGCATCATCCCGATTACCTCCCCCGCCGTGGATGGGAAAGTCGTACAACAGAAGGGGCTGATATTGACCGATATATCTCTCACATGAAAAAACAGCTTAAGGAGTTGATCCAAAATTATGGTGATATTGGAGTACTTTGGTTTGATGGTGAATGGGAGGAGACATGGAATCATGAGTACGGTCAGGATCTCTATGATTATGTGCGAAATCTTCAACCTTCCATTATTATCAACAACAGAGTTGATGCTGGCCGTTCTGGTATGCAAGGGTTAACCAAAGAGGGTAATTATGCCGGTGATTTCGGTACCCCAGAACAGGAAATTCCACCCACAGGTCTTCCTGGCATTGATTGGGAAACCTGCATGACGATGAATGACCACTGGGGCTACAACAAACACAACAATAATTGGAAGTCCACCAAAGATCTGATCCAAAAATTGGCTGATATCGCTTCGAAAGGGGGCAACTTTTTACTCAACGTTGGGCCCACTTCTGAAGGTCTTTTTCCTCAAGCCAGTATTGACCGTCTTGCGAACATGGGCCAATGGATGAAAATCAACGGCGAATCGATTTATGGGACCCAGGCCAGCCCTTTCAAACATTTGTCTTGGGGGCGTTGCACCCAGAAAACAGTTAAAGGGGGTACGCGTTTGTACCTTCACGTATTTTCCTGGCCGGAGAATGGCCGCTTGGTGCTCCCCGGCATATATAATCAGCCTGGTGGTCAAGCCTTTCTATTATCCGATCCAACCATAAAATTGGATGCTTTTCGCAAAGAGGATGCAATTGTAATCAATGTGCCTCAAAAAGTGCCTGATCCAATAAATAGTGTTGTTGCCATAGATATTGTTGGCAAACCAGATGTGAATGATCCGCCTGTCATTTCTGCCGAATATGATATTTTCATAGATGAAATGGATGTCTCTATTGTTTCACCTAGGGAGAATATTACAATTCGCTATACGTTAGATGGTAGCACACCAGATACGAAATCCCCAATCGTTAATGGACCCATTCGTTTGACTAAAACAGCACAGGTTTCAGCCCGACTGTTTCGGAACGGGACACCGGTTAGTGGAAGCATTCAAGCGAAATATACAAAAGTTGTTCCCCGTCCTGGTGTGGATTTGCAGGACATTGCCCAGGGATTACAGTATGGTTATTATGAGGGGTCTTGGGATCAGCTTCCTGATTTTAATAAGCTTGATGTTGTAGCAACTGGTGTTATTCCAAATTTTGATATAACCCCCAGAAAACAAAATGATTACTTTGGATTCCAGTTCGAGGGATTTGTTCTCTTGCCGAAAGATGGTGTTTATTCATTTTTCACAGATTCTGATGATGGCAGTAGGTTGTATATCGGTGGCAC
>SCKS01000109.1 GCA_004124465.1 Fidelibacterota bacterium | reverse complement strand
GAGGCCGGTAGGTTCAGTGACATGGAGATGTGGGATAATAATTCCGATGGGAATTTTGAGACGTTCCACTCAGGCGAGCGCGCATTCAAGCGTATGGATAAGAACGAGGATGGCAACAATGAGCTCCGTGCAGCCAGATCGGAAAGTACGCACATTGCAGATACCAATTCAGATGGAGCGCCCGAATTGATTACCCGTGCTAAAAGAGGATCCGCAGTTTCGGACCGCAATGACGATGGCAATCCCGAAGTCACAATAGTGTCTGTCGAATCCCGTAATGTGGCCAAGCCGGAATCGTCCTTGTATTTCAAGACGGCGACCGTCACCAAGCGTTTTGCCCTCAGGTATGTTGAAGGTACTAGCATAGTGACCAGCAAATACGACTTGAACATGCTGGACAACAATACGGATGGCAATATTGATGCCATCACTTTAGAGAGCTGGAAATACGTAGGCCGTGACCGCGATTCCGACGGCAACAAGAATTTCCAGGCCATGGAGAAGAAATCCTTCGTGATGTATGATAACATGTCTATCGGGCGACCGAGTTTCATCAAGGTGGTGAAGGTCCAGGGCTGGGCCTGGGACCATGATGATGACGGTGAACGGGATAATGGCCGCCTGATAATCACGATCTTTGTCTACAAGGACGATGATCAGGACGGGGACCCAGAGGTTAGGTTCTACCGTCGCTGGGACAGTAACGACCAATGATTAATAATCCGACCATAGATGTATTAGTGACCCACAGATTTGTTAGATTTGCATGAGGCACCCGTACGAGATTCGACTTGCTAAATTGGAAAAGAGGGTAGCCAAACTAGAATCCATTTTGGAGAGTCAAACCAAGAAGAAAATCTTCGCTTAGAAACATGATAGCCATCAATACAAAGGCCCTCGCGGCCATGTTTTGTGGAGGCATCATGTACCGAAGCGGTAATCACTCTAGTCCCAACTTTTTAATGCAGCTATGGTATTGGATATCGTGTACCGATTCTTGGAAGATATTTTCAATGATACGAGAAACAAATTAGTGAGGTAAATACATGATAAGGACCAAATTACAGATAAAGAAGGAAAGGAAGGAATTGAAGCAGGAGATCTTCGACCTGCGGCATCCAAGGGATGTCAAGGGGCAGTTCGTCAGCAAGTATGACGCACCCCGGAACCTGAGATATTGGAAGAAGAAATGGGGAAGAAAATACGGCATCACCACGCCCGAGCAGGGTGAGGCAGTCGAGGCCATGGAACAGGGACTGGACCAGGAAGAGGCCGAACCCAAGAAGAAGTCGATACTTGAATTACTGAAGCCATAGACGATTGAATACCCATATATACCAATGGGATTTTCAACGAGCATGCGGAAGGGCTATTCCTATCTCTTTGCGATATTGATGCTTGCGACTTCCCTGGCGGGTTGTCTGGGTAGTGAGGATATCGAAAATACCGAGGTCGAAGAGGAGCTGGAAGTTGAGGATACGGATCCCGCTTCTGATAATAACGAGGATATTGTAGCAGAGCCTGAACCAGTCGTTCGTAATTGGTGGTGCAGTTCGTCCGGTATGGGAGGCCATCACGTCGATCCGGCCTATGAGGGCATGACCAAAGGCGAATTATCAGACGAGGATTGCCAAGCGGTCAACGAACAATTCGCAGCGGCAATCGCCTGGGCGATGCAATGGCCAACCCTCGGAGAGGCTGAAGATGATGAATTCCATATGGTGGTCGACTATGTCGAGGGAATGGGGACCCATCATGCCAGGATCGGGAATTTCAGCATGGATGATGATTTCGACCCCCGGGACCCTGAATTCCCCGGGACCCGGATGGACGGTGTCTTCGAATATGATAAACCTGAATTCCTGATGTACTCAGGAACAGAATCAAACTCGACCCTTGTCGGTTTTGCATGGTATGTGAAAACCAATTCGACAATTCCTCCAGAAGGTTTTGCGGGAGATAATGATTGGTGGCACAGGCATGGTTCATTGTGTTTCAGGGATGAAACTTTCCAAGCGACAGGTGAGGATCTCAGTGACGAAGAGTGTGAATCCGGCCCTGCAACCAATGTTCACCTCCACGACTATTGGATGGTCCATGCTTGGATTATCGAACCCTGGCTTCAGCAGTATGACGTCTTTGCGAACTATCATCCCTGTCTTTCTCAGGAAGGGCCTATTATGGATCCTGAGGACCATTGCTGGATGGAAGCGATGCATGGCGGCATGCACGAACATGAAGAAGAGGAACAGGAAGAAGAGAAAGAGACCCCAGATGATACGGAAGATGGACCATGCACAATCTATGCCAACGAGGGCCTGCAATCCACACCCAACCCATCAGATTGGCCCATTATCGTTGATGACGAGTGGCTATATGCTGACGGCCTGACCGATATTATCTACAACGAATCCCAGGATCCAGATACTGCATGGGATGATGACCAATCAGATGACATGGCCTCCGAGGAGCAAGAGGAGATTGAGGACTGGATGTGCGGCTACTACTTCGGGGTCAAGGTTCCGGATGGCTATGATGATAACACCAAGGATTATCCAGTCGTCATATTCCTTCATGGGGGCCACACCAGTAGTGCCGGGGAAGGACATTGGCTATCCGGACAATTCCATATACCTGATGAGGATCCCTACATCCTGGTGATACCAACCAAGAAGGAGTGGGACTGGGAGCCCCAGAAGATCCTGGACCTCCTTACGGACGTCAAATCGAACATGCGCGTTAATGAGGACCGAGTCTATCTGACCGGCCTTTCAATGGGCGGCCGAGGCACCTTCATCGTTGGTTCAGCCCTACCCGACCAGTTTGCCGCCCTGATGCCCCTTTCACCCCATCATGGCCCGTATTCCTATGTTTCCTTGGCCGCGGACGTCTCCCATCTCCCGATATGGATGTCTTTCGGGAATATAGACATGGTGTCGTCCTATTACATGGCCACAGAAATGGTAGATGCATTGGAGGAAGAAGGAGCCTACATTGATTTCATCACGCTTGAGGGCTGGGGACACTGGGGCTGGGAATACATCTATTCCAATGAAGGGGTCATCGGCTGGCTTCTTGCTCAGGAGAGAGGCGTAGATAACAGCGCCTAAAGGTCTTCTTCAGGAGGTTTGAGAATCGAGTATATTGCGAAGGCAGCCCATATTCCGCCCAGGACGGCAAAAGGCCATTCTCCAGTCACATATGCTCTAACGGTCAACAGGGCTTCCCCAATTGCCATCAGTATCAGGTAAGTGAAGGATCTACTGGAGACAATTCCTCTTGTTTCTGCTGAAAAGGCCGCTAGAACAATCACCATCCCGGCGTATGCTCCGATCATTGTAGGTTCCATTTAATTCTCCGAATAGAATATCAATTCCAGTATAAAAATTATGATGTCCCAAATTAGTTCACCAATAGCTCTAATCCATGGATTATCACTATTTTGAATAATGCCTCCTGGTAGAATTACTAACGCCAAGATACAAGTTAATAAAAATGTAAAAGCTATTGCAGCTTTCTTGAGGGGTGTGTTCGGCAGGCGCATGACGCCGGCATAGCCTTCTTTGATATCGAAGGCTTCATCCAAAATATCACTGTAAAATTCCCAAATAGGTTCGAATAGTATGTTCTTCCACACAAATATGTAAAAAGCTATAAGCACAAAACTCAGAATAATGACTAAATCCAACATGCCAAAGAACCAAGCTATTCCAAGGATGGTAGCTGTAATAGGTATTACTTTGATTAGTTCATAATGGTTAGATTGGAAACGTTCATTCTTTTTGATAATAAATTTCAGGAACCTGAAGGGAATTTCAGGTTTAACTCTAATTTTTGTAGGGTCTCCATATATTTCTCCTTCATGGGGTTCATCATCGTATGGCCAACCCCATTGTGACACATTTTCAATTTCGAATTTAAGTTTACATTTTGGACATTTAGCATGCTGCACCCTATTCCACAAAAATGCTCCGAAATTCTCAGCACCTCCTGTTCCTTGCCCTTCCTTTCCCCCATGGCCACATTTTGGACAGTCTAGGTATGTAAATCCTGGGTGGTTGTAGACAACCATAATCAATAGGCCACCCCCAAAATTCCAGCTTAGGAAACCGGTTATCAAGGCCCAAACAATTAT
>SCKS01000108.1 GCA_004124465.1 Fidelibacterota bacterium | reverse complement strand
ATGTATGATAGCTGGAGTGATATGCCTTCCATTCTGGTGGCTTAAGCTGAAATTTCTCCAGTGAATAAACTTCATGAAAAAGCATGTCGCACCCGTTGCACTGTTCAACAATGGATTCACTTGGGGCTGCATCGCCGGAAATGACGATTGTTTTGTCTCCGGTTTCAAACTTGTATCCGTACGCCTCTTCGATCTCACCGTGATTTACTTTGAATGCTGTTACTTTCAGGCCATTATCATCGAAAACCACACCAGGACGTATCTCAGTGGCATTCACTTTGTAGCCGGTCGTATTTTGTGGTTGGCGGCCGTTGATTCGGATATCAATATCTTCCCGGTAAGCCCTGATAATGTTTCGTGCCATGGCCTTGATCCCCCGTGGACCATACACAGCGATGGGTTGGTCCCTATCCAGAACCCAGGGGGTGAAGATGAGGTCAGCAAAACCGACGGTATGATCAGAATGAAGGTGGGTTACGAAAGCATGGGTGAGATTGGGCAAGGCCAATTCCTCAACACCGTCATTGAATGCCTCAGATGCTCTTCTGACAACGCCTGGTCCAAAATCTATCAGGTAGGGTTTGCCGTTTGTGATGACAGCAATAGAGGCGCCCATCCTTTCCGGATTAGCGTTAGGGTTGCCGGTTCCAAGGAGGACAACCTTCGTCTGGGCTAGGGTGACGGAGAGGAGAAAGTAAAGGAGGAGGGCAACCCTCACTTCGCGAATTTCTGAATCCTCATACCAAAATGGACATCGCCCACGTAGACAGACCCTTTGGAATCAACACCAACATCGTGGGGCCAGTCCATCTGGCCGTCATACTGGCCAAAAGAACCGAAGCTGCCCAGCACATTTCCTGACAGGTCCATTTTTACAATACGGCTTCGCTGAACACCTGAAGGACTCGGATCTCCACCATCCACAACGTAAAGGACTCCGTCTCGACCGACTGCCATGCCCCAAGGCCTTCCGATTTCTGTGGACTGCCATGCATCAATAAAAGTGCCATCAGATTTAAATACCTGAAGCCGGCTGTTGCTTCTGTCGGCCACGTAAATTCGGCCATTGGCATCCATGGCTATACCGTGAGGAAGATTGAACTGTCCGTTATCTTCACCACCACTTCCCCATTCAAACTTGAATGTGCCATCCGTTGAGAAGACCGCTACGCGATTATTACCGTAACCATCTGAAACATAAATGGTGCCATCAGGGGCAACAACCACATCTGTCGGCTGGTTGAAATGCGTTTTATCCCAACCCGGTACACTTTTTTCACCAAGTGTCATAATAAGTTCACCGTCATGGCTGAACTTATAGACCTGATGGTACTGCACATCTGTTACCCAGACATTGTTTTCGGCATCAACGGTAAGTCCATGGGGGGTAAGGAAGGCATCTTTTCCCCAGGAATCCAAAAGGGCCCCACTGTTGTTGTCTAACATGAGGATGGTCGGTTCTTGGATGTTCTGGAACTCGCTATCACTTCCCAGATAGGCAGCATTCTTACCTCGGTGAAAAGTGAAAACGTGATCGTGCGAGTCAACTTCCACGCCCGAAACCTGCCCGAGGATAAAGCCCTTCGGCAACTTCGGCCACCCGTGTACCACACTGTATCCAGTACTAGCCTGCTCACATGAGATGAGTAGACTGAGGGAGAGGATTAGATTGATTCTTTTCATTTTATACCTCCTGCTTTCATGAAATCGACAATTAATGTGGACATTGCTTCCATACCGACAGAAATACACGAATCATCTGCTCTGAAGGTGGGTGTATGATGCCCGCCAGAAACGGTCCCTGGCTTCACCATACCAAGGCGGTAGTAGAAACCAGGTACAATATTAGAGAAAAACGAAAAATCCTCACCACCCATGGTGGGGGGAATAGCCATGACATTCTCCTTACCTATGGCGCGTTCGAGACTGGGCACCACTTGAGTGGTCAGAGCTGGATTGTTGATGGTGGCTGGGGTGCCCCGGTTGTAATCCAGTTCATAAGATCCTCCATAGGCCGAGGTTATACCTTTGAGGATTTCACCCATTCTTCTTTCAACACCATCCCTGGTCTTTTTGCTGTATGTCCGGACCGTTCCTTCCAAATGGACTTCAGCTGGGATGATATTAAAACGCTCTCCGCCCCGTATAATTCCGACGGTGACAACACTGGGCTCCAGGGGGTTCAGTGATCTTGAGCGGATTGTCTGAAAAGCTGTTACAATCTCAGAAGCCATAACCACAGGATCGATAGATTCATCGGGATGGGCGCCGTGGGCCTGCTTTCCTTTGACTATTGCGATGAATTGATCAACCGCGGCAAAAGATGGACCAGAGGTATATCCTATTTTTCCAACTTCCATGCTGGCAAGAGAGTGAAGGCCGAAAACAGCCACAGGCCGGGGATTTTCCATGGTGTTTTCACGAACCATTAAATCAGCGCCGCCCTCTTCACCTGGTGGAGGCCCTTCTTCGGCGGGTTGGAAAATGAATTTTACGGTTCCGGGGAGGTCTCTCTTTATGGATGCCAAGACAGATGCCACGCCAAGTTGTACAGAGGTATGGATATCGTGTCCGCAAGCGTGCATGACACCCACATCTTTACCAAGATAAGTTGCCCTTACGGTGGATTTGAATGGAAGATCGGTGTTCTCTGTAACTGGGAGGGCATCCATGTCAGCTCTTACGCCCACAACGGGGCCTGGCTTGCCGCCCTTCAGAAGCCCAATAACACCTGTGTGGGCGACCCCGGTCGTCACTTCCATCCCTAGACTCTTCAGATGATTTGCCACCATTTCGGCTGTCTTGAACTCTCTGTTACCCAGTTCAGGGTTTTGATGTATCCGATGACGCAGTTCGAGGATTGTTGGTGTATACTTCTTAACAGCTTTCTTTATGGCACGGTCGTTGGCAGCCGTTAAACCGGACAATAATACAACTATTGTGAATAATCGAATAAACGAATTGTTTTTAACCATTAACTGTCTCCCCCTCTGTAAAACTTACAATAATGCTTATGGATCAATCTTTTGTTATGTTTATACACAATGTGTGAATATTATCTCAATGTTTTATATATCATATCCTGAATGTAGCATTAATTATGATAGTTGTGCTAATTAACTCTTCAATCGTCCCCGAAGGTGTATAGCTGTCAGAAGATTCTCTGTCCCACGATGAATTAAGAAAAGTGCAGTTAATGATAAAACGCTGCGTGGGTGAAATAGCAACTCCTCCCGTTAAGAAATCGCGATCCGGATTTGATTGAGAGAAGAATGGAGAAGGATATGTTGAATAACCTCCTCGAAAACTGACTGCCAAACCGCCAATTCGGAGAACATATTCTCCACCAATATGCAATTCTACAGTTGGTTCATAATCAGATGATAGAATTTGATTCTCAGTATCAAGATCTTGGTATAAATCTGAATCAGAGGGAATTTCTTTGAGATTGAAACTGGTGCTGGACCAGTCCCGAAAGCGGATCGATGAGGCAATGGTGAATGACTGGTTCGATAATGAGAGGCCACCATCCAAGATCATAGGAGTTTTGACTTTGTATTCCCAAAAGCCAGCCGTAGTGGTGTCAGACTTTGTTCCGTCATCAAAAGTCAATGTTTCTTTTATATAATGTTGTTCTGTTATTTCAAAAGTTGAAGGGAGTGCAAGTGACAGCCCCACTTTAATACTGCGAGAGAGGGCCGTCATGATGCCACCTTTAAACTGTATTGCAGTCCCTTCTAGTGAAAGGTTTTGAGTGACTTTATAGTGATCGAAATCAGCGGGGAAAGTTTGATAGTTATTTTCTGAATCCTCTTGAGTGAAGAGGAACCTGTATTCTTCTGTGTTTCCAAGAGAAGAAAAGGAGAGTCCAGCTGTGGTTCTTGGAGACAGTGCTACACCCATTCCAAAAGAGATTTGATCGATTCCTCCCGTACTACGCACTTCTTCTTCCCGGAGTACGTTCGCACTGAATGGATAGACAACCTCCTGTTCGTTTTCAATAAATGTGAAACCCAGACCGTTGTCCACGTTACTGAATCCTGAAAAGTTAAGATAGTTATCGTTACTAGCGATTCGGTTGATTCCTACAGCAATGACAAAACTACCTCTTACAGTAGGCACTGCTGCCACCAGGCCCACCGCGCCGAGAAAGTTGTTTTCCTCAG
>SCKS01000107.1 GCA_004124465.1 Fidelibacterota bacterium | reverse complement strand
GCAGCAACCTTGAATGCTGCCCAACTTCAGCGGGTTGATGACAAACTGGGATCCATCAAGGCAGGAAAGCTGGCGGATATTGTCGCGGTGAAAGGCAATCCGATGGAAGACATTCATACTATGGAGAACATGATGTTTGTGATGAAAAACGGGAAGATTTACAAAAATGAAGAGTAACCCCTTAAAGCTACTTTTTCTAGTATTATTCATTTCATGGGGATTATCCCAGGAAGCGGACCTTGTGTTACGCAATGGTACTGTATGGACAGTAGATGAGAGCAAACCTACCGCCGAGGCGGTGGCAGTAAAAGATGGCAAATTTATCTATGTAGGCTCAGACAAGGATGTTGTTAAGCATATAAGGGAGGGGGTAACAGAGGTTATAGATCTTCAGGGTCTCTTCGTGACACCTGGATTTAATGATAATCATGTCCATTTCGAATGGACAGGCCGGATCGTGTTCGGTCTTAATCTTCTGGATATTCATGAAGAGAAAAAATTCATAAATAAAGTACGTGAAGTGCACAAACGCTTTGCTCCTGGAGTCTGGATCACCGGTGGTCAGTGGTCAGCTTATGAAGCTTGGAATACAGGAACGGTTGGGAAAGAAGGGCGGAAAGCAAAAAGAGACCTTTTTAAGCCGCACCGGAAGATGGTTGATTCCTTTACCAAAGATCGGCCAATCTTTATACAACGGTTTGATGGCAACGTATTTTTTGCAAACGCCAAAGGGCTAGAGTTAGCAGGCATTGGCAGGGACCTTTCCAATCCTGAGGGCATCACTGTAGAGAGAGATAGAAAGGGGAACCCCACCGGAATTCTTACTGGAGCAAATGTTAATAGTCACTTTCAAAAGATCATTCCTGATCGATCATTGGACCAGCGCCTGTTGGAGACACAGGCAGTTTTAGATCGGTGCAAAAGGTTCGGCGTTACGAGTCTCTCTGATATGTCCGATCCACTTCAACGGGAAATCTTTTACACTCTGAGAAACCGAGAGGCGCTCACGGTCCGAGTCCACTCCCGAGGCTATTTAGATCAATGGGACAAACTAGCGGCTCTGGGCATCAAGGTAGGCGCAGGGGATGAGATGATTCGCCTCGGCGCAGTGAAGGCGTGGATTGATGGAATTATGGGAAACTCAAGTGCTCGGTTCTATGAACCTTACTCCCACATGCCGGAAGAACGGGGCCGCTGGCGGGCCATAATGTTCCCATGGACGGCCGCCAAAGGCGGTCGGGAGATGGTGAGTAATATGGAAAATCTTTCCATGCTGGCTGACTCTGCCGGTATACAGCTTTCTGTTCATGCCATTGGTGATGAGGGGAATGGTTATTTGTTGGACATGATGGAAAGAATGGTCGAAAAAAACGGACAGAAGGATCGTCGTTTTCGGTTGGTCCATGCTCAGGTGATAAACACCAATCACTTTAAAAGATTTAGTGGTCTCGGTATTGTAGCGGAAGTTCAGCCGTATCACTGCACAGATGATATGCGTTGGATGGAAGAGCGAATCGGTCATGAAAGGTGTGTAGGCGCCTACGCTTTCCGGTCATTGTGGGACAGTGGCGCTGTGGTCTGCTTCGGTTCTGACTCACCCGGTACCAACGCAGCCCGGTACCCACTTAATCCAATGTTGGGGCTCTACGCAGCTGTTACGCGACAGACACTCACCGGCGAGCCTGATGGAGGATGGTTTCCCAAGCAAAAACTGACCATTGAAGAGGCTATTCAGGCTTACACGCTCAATTCTGCTTATGCGTCATTCGAAGAGGAGATCAAAGGTTCTATCGCCGTGGGAAAACTAGCGGACATGGCTGTTCTGTCAGATAATCTGCTGGAAATCGAGCCTAAGAAGATTAAGGATGTGGAAAATGTGATAACGATTCTGGGTGGAAAAGTTATTTATCAAAAGAGATAGGTCGCGGTATTTCATAATTGGCAGGATTGGTTTAATAATGGTAAAGATGCTATTTATAATAAAGACAACCATTAAACGACCAATAATCCTTTATTCCCTTTTTGTTGCTTGTACTGTAAAGCCAACCTCAGAGATCTCTGAATCTTCAATTCGGTACAATAAACAGGTTGTAGAAATTGAGATGCGAGACGGAATAAAGCTCAACACCGAGATATATGTTCCACCAAACACAGATGAAAAATTACCTATTCTTTTTACTCGTACACCCTATGGTCTTAGACATGATGAAAATGGACTTCATTCTAGTCTTTCCTCCTCATATTTGGAGCTAGCAAAAGAGGGCTATATTTTTGTTTTTCAGGATATCAGGGGCCGGTATGGCTCTGAGGGGAAGTTTAGCATGTTGCGTACCCCTGTATCGGCTGATGAGAATGCGCAGGTGGACGAAGCAACAGACACTTACGATACGATTGATTGGCTTATTGAAAACCTAGATGGGCACAATAGGAAAGTGGGAATATTGGGGATATCCTACGGCGGTTGGTTGACAGCGATTGCTTTGACCGACATACACCCAGCAGTTAAAGCTATTTCGCCTCAAGCTTCTCCCTCCGACATGTTTATGGGTGATGATTTTTATCATAATGGTGCTTTTCGTTTGGCACCGTCATTTGGCTATGCAGCCATGATGGAGAGATCTAAGGAAAACTTCCCATTTGATTTTGGAGATGAGGACGTTTATGACTTTTACTTGAATCTTGGTCCCCTCTCAAATGCGAACAAACAGCATTTTGCGGGCGCCGTTCCAACTTGGAACGACTTCATGAGCCATAGTTCTTATGATCAGTTTTGGAAAGAGAAAGAGGTAACGCATTATTTGAGCAACAGCCATGTTCCAGCCTTAAATGTTGCTGGATGGTGGGATGCAGAAGATTTCTATGGCCCCATGGAAATATATCAGGCACTAGAACAAAATGACGAAACTAACATTAATAGACTTGTGGTGGGTCCATGGCGGCACGGTGGGTGGGCCCGGGGAAAAGGAGACAGTTTGGGATCAATAGGATTTGGGAGCAACACCTCTGTATACTATCGGGAAAGTATTCAGGCGCCTTGGTTTTTGCATCATTTGAAAGGGGAAAAAACACAACCTTTTCCCGAAGCACATGTTTTTGTTACAGGATTGAATGAATGGAAATCATATGATAACTGGCCACCTTTGGAGAATACGAATCCAACAAAACTTTTTCTTTTGTCAGATGGATCTATTTCCAATCAATCACAGATGAACAGCAAAGCATCCGACCATCGGACATTTATTTCTGATCCAGCAAACCCTGTTCCCTATACCCAAAGACCAATTAAAGGGTTCTGGCAGGGAGCTTCCGCTTTGTGGAAAGTTGAAGACCAACGTTTTTTAAATGGTAGAGAAGATTATTTATCTTGGCAATCAGAACCATTAGAAGAGAATGTGGAGATTGCTGGTGATATAGTTGCTAACCTTGCGGTGTCAACCACAGGCAGTGATGCCGATTGGATTGTAAAATTGATTGATGTCTACCCAGAAGGTAGTCCTAATCCAAACATGGCTAATTACGAACTTATGATAGCCGATGAAGTATTACGCTCAAAATTTAGAGATGATTTTTCTGAACCTTCTCCACTGATCCCAAATGAGGTTACCAAACTCAAATTTTCTTTAGGCTCAAGGGCACACCGCTTTAATAAAGGACACCGCCTAATGGTAATAATCCAAAGTTCATGGTTTCCTCTTATTGATAGAAACCCGCAAAAATTTATTGATATACCAATGGCTACTGATGACGATTATTTGGTAGCAACTCAATCTGTTTTTTCATCAGGTTCTAACCCCACGTTTATAGAGTTGCCGGTGATTCAACATAATAAATGATAGGAGGTCAGCACCAGCCGATTAAGCAGAGGTTGAGGAAACAAGCGTGAACAACTAAATTCACCGTCGGCGCAAATTTGCATTATCAACAAGACTGAGAAATAAAGATGAAACGACCCCCCACCTTAGGCTTAATATTTTCTATTCTTTTCCTGTCTGCCTGCGGTAAGCAGGGCGAAACAGTGGAGGTTAAAAAACCCACTGAAGATTTTGAAGTACGGGTTGACCGGTTCGCTGATCTTGAGATTCTCCGGTACCAAGTACCCCAGTTTGAACAGCTTTCTTTGCGTCAGAAAAAGCTTGTCTATTTTCTATCCCAGGCGGCACTGAGTGGCCGGGATATTCTGTATGATCAGAACTATAAATACAATCTGATTATTCGACAAACCATCC
>SCKS01000041.1 GCA_004124465.1 Fidelibacterota bacterium | reverse complement strand
TGAAGCGTTGATTCACATACGCTTCTATACCACCGTCACTGCGCCGGTTATAGAGCAGAAGATTGCTGCAGTTGCCCACCGAAACAGGGATAAGGTTATCAGGCGCAATCAGGCAATTTTGGACAAGAACTATACCTATCTTAAACAGTGGATGGGGAAGAGGAACGGCGTTTTTGACTGGGTGGAGCCTAAGGGTGGTCCTGTCACCTTTCCTAAATTCACTGACAATATCAGTACAGATGATTTCTGTCTAAAACTGGCGGAGGACTATTCTGTCCTCGTCCCATCAGGGAACTACAGTTTCAACGCCGAAGGTTTCATACGGATCGGTTTTGGGCATTCCAGCGGATTTGAGGAGGCCATGTCCAGAGTAGGGGACGCCCTTAATCAATTTCTGAAGTAACAAATTCCAACTTTGATAATTCGTCTCTTCTTCATTTCTTTAAGCCTGCTGATTATTGGCTGTTCTGGTGGAAAGAACCTTACCACCGTAGAAATGAATGGTCAGCGGACTGAAGTACTCTCAAAAGTGGCCAAAGGAGATTCCACAGTGGTGAAGATGACATCATACCACGAGAACGGACAAGTTAGTGTGATGAGGCCATTTAAAAAGGGGGTTCCTCATGGGAAATGGCAATGGTTGGGAGAACAGGGCAGCCGGGATACGGTTCGTGTCTATAAAGACAGTTTGCTTGATGGAAAGTCCCGGGCCTGGCACCCCAACGGTGTTTTTCTTTTTGAACAGATCTTTAAAGGTGGGCATCGGGTAGGGACCTGGCGCATTTGGTATGATGACGAAACGCTTCGATCCCTGAGTGAATATGCTAATAATGAACTGAACGGTGTTCATGTTACTTGGTATTCAAGTGGTGTGGTTGCGAGTCTTACGGAGTATGAGAATGGGAAGAAAAATGGCACTTTTTCCGAATGGACTCCAAAAGGGAGGATTGTGTCAAACGAGATATACATTGATGATATACCCCACATTCTCATCAAATGGCACGATTCCGGTGAACTCAACTCAGCCACTGCTTTCCGCGACGGAAAAAAGGAGTGGTTACTGAAATGGGACCGTCATGGACGGCGTATCAGCGAGTCGCTTCATGAAAAGCATACGATTCACAGGGTGCGGTTTCAGAATGGGAATCGGCAAATCGAGGCAGATTTTATCGATGATAAAAAGCACGGTGCTGAACTGCAGTGGCACCAGAACGGGCTGCTTGCAGTGGTACAGTTCTACGTCCGAAACAGAATCATTTATGAGCGGGTGTATGACAAGAAGGGTGGTTTTAAACATGAGACGGTTAGTGTAAAAGGTGAACCTATCTGGACGCGGAAAAAAGAGCCAAAGATTCCTTCTTAGAGAATTTGCCACAATTGTAAATTCGCCAGGGTAACAACTCATGCCTTTTGATCTACACTCTTACAAAGATCCCCTGATCGCACTTGGTTTTATTCTTGGTGCTGCCTTTGTTGGGTGGATATTCAAGAAGTATATCCACAATCGTCTTAAGAAGGTTGCCGAAAAGACAAGCTGGAAAGGTGACAATGTGGTCTTGGATGCTGTAGAGTCATCTACCATACTGTGGTTTGCACTTGGCGGTGTATACCTGGCGGTGAACCGTTTATCCTTTGGTGAACAGCTTATGGGGACAATTCAGACAGTAATAATGATCCTGTTTGTGCTGTCTATTACTCTTGCACTTTCGCGCATGGCGGTAGGTTTACTGGAAATCATTGCTGAAAGCAATGAAGCTTTTCCGTCCACTACCATGTTCTCCAACCTAGCTCGGATTATGATTATGACTGTTGGCATGCTGGTCATTTTCCAAACGCTGGGAATTTCCATTACGCCGGTGCTCACAGCCTTGGGCGTGGGAGGTCTTGCCATATCACTGGCGCTGAAAGATACGCTGTCTGACCTGTTTGCCGGGTTGCATATATTACTTTCCAGAAAGGTGGTGCCAGGTGATCTGGTGGAACTAGACACTTTGCATAAAGGAACCGTTCAGAATATTACCTGGCGCAATACCATTATTCAGGATCGCCGAAACAATACAGTTGTGATCCCCAACGCCAGACTCTCTGCTGCAATTTTGACCAACTTTGATGTGCCTGTGAAACTCTTGGTTGCAAGGATCGCCTGCGGCGTCAGCTACGACAGCGATCTTGATCATGTGGAGCGGGTAGTGCTGGAGGTGGCCGATGAGGTCAAATCCAATGTGGAAGGGGCCGACAAGAACTATGAGCCGAGCATCACTTTTATCAATTTTGGTGAGTCCAGTATCGACTTCAGGGTTTCCATAGGCTCCAATGATTACGGTGGCCAGTGGGCAGTGACCCATCAGTTCATCAAGCGGCTTCACAAACGGTTCAAGGAAGAAGGGATCGAGATTCCGTTCCCCATTCGGACTGTTTACCAGCGAAACGGGGAATAAGCCGGACTCACCCTACCTCGGGTTGACAAATTTTCCTATATACCAGTGAAACCGTTCACAAGGATCGACACCGGTGCTTTCTTCGGTTTCCTCGCTGTTGCCTTGGATGTCTTTGGCGCACATGGACTCAAATCGAAGGTAACTGTCGGTACGCTGTCATCATTTGAAACTGCTGCCCGTTATCAGATATATGACGCCTTGGCAGTGACCGCTTACCACGGATAAGTTCTCAAAGAGATAATGGCGAATTCACCAAAACGTGTTGTCAGGACATTCGATGCCACCAACATGGTGGCGGGTAACATTATTGGCTCGGCTATTTTTCTCCTTTCAGGATATGCCGCTGCACCGGTCCCAGATGGCGCTTGGCTCATCATGGCGTGGATTGTAGGAGGTATCATGGCTACCCTGGGAGCTCTGGCTATTGCTGAGCTTTCCACGGAATTTCCTGATATTGGAGGCGACTTCCTCTATTTGAAGAAGGTGTACGGCACCTATCCTGCCTTTCTCTACGGCTGGATGAGTCTCATGGTTTTTGAGACAGGCTCTATTGCCATCCTGTCTATTTTCGGCGGAAAGTACCTGAAGGAATTTTTTCCTGGTGTTCCTCTTTCAGTGCCGGCACTTGCATCTGTGCTGGTAATTCTTTTTTCCGGACTTCACTGTCTCAGAATCACCATTGGCTCTCGTTTTCAATCCATTCTTACGGTGGCAAAGATTGGCGGTTTGGGACTGCTTTCGGTTATACTATTTTCAAACACTTCATCGGTGCCAGTTGTTGAATCAGCAACTGTTGTTGAAGGGAGCCCCCTCATCGGTTTTTCCCGGGCGCTTATTCCTATCTTTTTCGCTTATACAGGGTGGAATGTTGCTGGCTACATAGCCGGAGAGATCCACAATCCAAGGAAGACACTGCCGTTTGCCCTCATTGGCGGGACAGTGATTACCACAGTCATCTATATCATTGTGCAGTTAGGTTTTCTGAAGGCTATCGGATTGGAGGCTATGCGGAATGAAGAGATGGTTCCCCTCATGGCGTTGAAAGCGGTGGGCGCTGAAGGGTGGTCTACTTTCCTGTCTATACTTATCTTCGTCAGTATTATCAGTTCACTCTCCATTACTATTCAAACTGCGGGGGCCAGGGTCATTCAAGCCATGGGTGATCATAATGTTTTTTTCCGATTTACGGCGAAGCGTCACCCAAAGTTTGATACACCGGTCAATGCGCTCATGGTCCAGGTAGCCTGGTGTGTTGTTATGGTTTATTCCCTGAACATCAACGATCTTGTGGACTCAACATCGGTAGTGATGATCCTTTTTTCCGCTCTTTCCATTTCGACCATGCTGAAAATTGGACAGGGTGAGGGAAGTGAGGAGAGGTACAGAACACCCTTGTTTCCACTGGTTCCCGTTGCATACATTGGGTGTGCAATGTTCGTGTCGTGGGGTGTGATACAGTTCCATTTGTCACAAGGCTCGATATTACCGGCCTGGGGTGTCGCTTTCCTGGCTGGCGGGACTATAATCTATTTTATCTGGGACAGGTTAAGAGATTCAAGTGTTACTTAAAATAAAACCGTTTAATGCCACTGTTAAAGCTCTCTATGAGAATCATGGTCATTTTCATCCAGGTGATGCGGGACTGGACCTTTTCGTACCAAACGAAGTGACTATCGGTGCCCGGGAGACTGTGCCCATCCACCTCCAGGTAGCGTGCGAAATGGAAGGGAGGCCCTACTTCATGATGCCGAGATCAAGCATTTCTAAAACCCCGCTGAGGCTGGCAAATTCAATAGGGCTTATTGACGGTGGTTACAGAGGAGAGCTCATCGCCTTTTGTGACAATATCACCAGCGAGTCATACACTGTTGAGGCAGGTCAGCGTTTGTTTCAGGTGGTCGCCATGGACGGGGCACCGCTGGAGATCGAAATCGTGAGCGAATTGAGCGAATCATCCCGCGGTGACGGTGGTTTTGGGAGTACAGGTTCATGAGTAAAGTAAAAGATAAATCACTGGAGGAAGAGGGCCGGCGGGCTCTCGGTTGGGCTGGTGAAAATATGCCCATCCTGGCCAGCATTCGGGAGAGGTTTGAGGAGGAGAAACCGTTTACGGGGCTGTCTGTCGGTGTCGCCATGCACCTTGAGCAGAAAACAGGTGTTCTGCTTCAAACACTTCAGGCTGGAGGTGCCGAAATTTCGGCAAGTTCATGTAACCCTCTCACGACAGATGATGCCGTAGCAGCGGCTCTGTCTGAAGAGATGGATATTTTTGCCTGGTCCGGTCAGAGTAAGGAGGAGTACTACAGCTGTATAGAGTCCGTTATCCGCTCGGCGCCAAAAATTACTGTTGATGACGGTGGCGATCTCATTTTTATGCTCCATTCCAAGTACCCAGCCATGTTGGATGATGTCATGGGCGGATGTGAGGAGACCACTACTGGTGTCATCCGTTTGAAAGCCATGAGCCAAGACGGTGAACTGAAGGTGCCTATCATTGCAGTGAACAATGCCTACTCAAAATATCTTTTTGATAACCGGTATGGTAGCGGCCAGAGCGTTATTGATGCCATCGCTTCAGCCACCAATATGCTCATTGCCGGGAAGACAGTAGTGGTGGTGGGCTACGGCTGGGTAGGTCGGGGGGTAGCCATGCGGCTAAGGGGTATGGGTGCAAGGGTGATTGTGGTTGAGACGGCTGCCTCTCTGAATCAACAGAAGCAGTCCGGTTTTCACAGGGGGCTGGAAGCTCTTTATGACGGTAACTGGGTCATGTCCATGGAAGAGGCAGCAGCTATGGGTGATATTTTTATCACAGCTACGGGAAACAAGCATGTTATATCCAAGCATCACTTCAAAAAAATGAAAGAGAATGTGATCCTTGCCAATGCGGGTCATTTCAACAATGAAATCGACGTCGATTCTCTTCAGGCCATGAGCAAGGAATCCAAAGAGATTATGCCAAACCTGGTCCGTTACCGATTGAAGAATGGCAAAGGTATTTTACTCCTTTCAGAGGGGCGATTGGTGAATCTGGCACGTCCTTCGGGGCACGGCCATCCCATCGAGATCATGGACGGCAGTTTTGCTGTCCAGGCTCTCTGTGTGGAATATCTTGCTAAAAGTAGTGACAGCCTTAAGCCGGAAGTTTATGATGTTCCATCAGACCTTGATGAAGAAGTGGCAAGATTGGCATTGGCGGCCCAGGGCATTGCTCTTCAGAAGCCTACTCCTCAACAGATAGAATACGTGTCTGCTTGGGAAGAAGGGACGTAGTAGTCCCAGCCTCCTGATAATTAGTCTAACATTAACAATATGGCTCTTTAAAATATGTGAAATTTTGTTAGCACTCTCTTATAATGAGTGATAGATTTCTGTGCTAAAATCGAGTTGATTGATAACTGTTAACATTTAAGTTAAAGGAGACAATAAGAAATGGCACTGAAAATTAAGCCTTTGGCTGATAGAGTCGTTGTCGAGCCTGACGAGGCCCAAGAGGTCTCAGCAGGTGGAATTATTCTTCCAGACACTGCTCAGGAAAAACCTCAGCAGGGGAAGGTGGTTGCCGTTGGCCCGGGAAAAGTAAGTGACGCTGGCACATTAATTGAGTCGGCCGTCAAAAAGGGGGACACTGTCCTCTACGGTAAGTATTCCGGGACTGAGGTGACTATTGATGGCAGAGAGTACTCCATCATGCGCGAGAGTGATATTCTCGCTGTACTATAAATAATAATCATTCAATTAGGAGAATAAACAATGGCGAAACAGATTGAATTTGACGCCGCTGCCCGTAACGCCTTGAAAGCCGGTGTAGATAAGCTTGCTAATGCCGTAAAAGTGACGTTGGGACCCAGGGGTCGGAATGTCGTCATCGAAAAGAAGTTCGGCGCCCCTACATCTACCAAGGATGGTGTCACGGTGGCAAAGGAAATCGAACTTGAAAATAATCTTGAGAACATGGGTGCACAAATGTTGAGGGAAGTGGCAACTAAGACGTCCGATGTGGCCGGTGACGGTACCACAACCGCTACTATTTTTGCACAGGCGATCATCCGCGAAGGGATGAAGAATGTTACTGCCGGCGCAAATCCAATGGAGATCAAGCGCGGTATCGATGCCGCTGTTGAGGTGGTTGTTGAAGGCCTTCGGAGCCAGAGCAAGGATCTTCCCGGAAAGACTGAAATTGCCCAGGTTGCTAGCATCTCCGCCAATAATGATCCTGAAATCGGTGACCTTATTGCCGATGCCATGGAAAAGGTTGGCAAAGATGGTGTTATAACGGTTGAAGAAGCGAAATCCACCGAGACCTCTCTTGAGGTGGTGGAAGGCATGCAGTTCGATCGTGGTTACCTGTCACCGTATTTCATTACCAATTCAGACAACATGGAAGCGGACTTGGATGATCCGGCTATTCTGATCCATGATAAGAAAATCAGCACCATGAAGGACCTTCTTCCCATTTTAGAGAAAACTTCTCAGGCTGGTAAGAGTATGCTTATCATTGCTGAGGATGTGGAAGGTGAAGCTATTGCTACGCTTGTGGTTAACAAGCTCCGCGGGACCCTCAAAGTTGCTGCCATTAAGGCGCCTGGTTTCGGGGACCGCCGTAAGGCTATGCTTCAGGATATTGCTGTTCTTACGGGTGGTACGGTAATTTCTGAAGAGCAGGGCTACAAACTGGAAAACGCCACACTTTCCTATCTTGGAAGTGCTAAACGAATAGTGATGGACAAAGATAATACCACTATCGTTTCGGGTGCGGGTGAATCCGACATGATCAAGGCCCGGATCAATGAGATAAAGGTCCATATTGATAAATCCACATCGGATTACGACAAAGAAAAGCTTCAGGAGCGTCTCGCGAAATTATCCGGTGGTGTGGCTGTTTTGAATATTGGTGCTTCCACAGAAGTTGAAATGAAAGAGAAGAAGGCCCGCGTTGAGGATGCCCTCCACGCCACTCGTGCAGCAGTGGAAGAAGGGATTATCCCCGGTGGCGGTGTAGCACTCATCCGGACTCTTGACAAAGTTGCCAAGATGAAGCTCTCCGATGAGCAAATGGTGGGCGCCAACATTGTCCTTCGTGCACTGGAAGAACCACTGCGACAAATTGCAAACAATGCTGGTCATGAAGCCTCAATTGTTGTGCAAAAGGTGAAGGATAGCAAAGGTGATTCAGGATTTGATGCACACAGCGAAAAATATGTTAAAATGTTCGAAGCTGGTATCATCGATCCCACCAAAGTGACAAGAGTCGCCGTGCAGAACGCTGCGTCCATTGCTGGTCTAATGTTGACCACTGAGGCGCTGGTTGCGGAGATTCCTGAAAAAGAACCCCCAATGCCGATGCCTCCGGGTGGAGACATGGGTGGTATGGGTGGAATGATGTAATTCACCCGAATTACTTATAATCAAAAAAGCCCCGTTCTTTTGAACGGGGCTTTTTTTTGCCGATTTAGTCATTTCTTCACCTTGTCTCACCTTAAACATACGTCTAAATTCATTTAATTTTCTGATGGGTATCATCCGATTGACAAAGATGCTTTTTTACGGCTACCATGGCGTAGACGAATCTGAGCAAAAACGTGGCGGAACCTTCGAGGTTGATCTGGAATTAAGGAAAGATTTGTTCAAATCCATGAATTCTGATAGTCTGGATGATACCATTGATTACTCAGAAATTTACCAGACTGTACACGACTGTCTTACAGGGACGAAGTATTTTCTTTTGGAAGCACTGGCTTCACATATTGCCGATTCAATCCTTTCCTCATATCCCCTCGATGCTGTTAAGGTGACTGTTCGTAAACCCCATGCTCCGGTAAAGGGAGTTCTCGGCTCCGTTGAGGTTGAAATTGAAAAGGAAAGGGGCAATTGACTGTCGACGCATATCTCAGTTTCGGCTCCAATATTGCACCAAGATTTGAAATTCTCCAGTGTGCAATAGAGGCATTACACCTCCTTCCTGATTCAGGTGTTGAATTGGTCTCATCCATCTATGAGACAGAAGCAGTATCGCCTTATCCTCAGGCTGATTATCTCAACTGTGTTGCCCATATTAAAACAGAACTAACACCTGAGGCTTTGCTAACTAGCTGTCGGGAGATTGAATTTTCCAACGGCCGACCTGTAAGCCGGGATAAGAATGCACCTCGCACGCTGGATATTGATATCATCTTCTACGGTAACCAGATAATTAATGCTACCAAACTCATTGTTCCTCATCCTAGATATGCAGACAGGCGGTTTGTCCTAGAGCCGCTTGCGGAGATTGCGCCTGATTATATCTGTCCTGATACAGGCACCTCAGTAGCACACACTCTTGATCAATGTACTGATCGTTCCCGTGTCCATCAATTTTTTCTGGAGACTGTGTGAAAAACCTCTACTATGTATCTATCGAAGGGGTCATTGGTGTAGGCAAGACCAGCCTGGCCCATCTTTTAGAGGAGCGGTTGAATGCGAAACTCGTTATGGAAAAGTTTGATGAGAACCCCTTTTTGGCAGATTTTTATCTTGATCCCGAGCGGTATGCTTTTCAGACACAGCTCTTTTTCTTGCTGAGTCGCTATCGCCAGCAACAAGAACTCCGCCAGACAGATGTCTTCCATAAATTGGTTATTTCCGATTACATGTTTGTGAAAGATCGTCTCTTTGCCTCACTCAATCTGGATGATAAGGAGATGTCACTCTATGATTCTGTGGCCAAGATTCTTGAAAAAAATATTCTTAATCCTGACCTAGTAATTTACTTACAAGCGGAAACCCCGAAGCTTATGGAGCGCATAACTCTAAGGGGGAGGGACTTTGAAAAGAACATGTCCCCGGATTACATTGATGCTTTGAATCAGGTTTACAACGAATATTTTTTCAGATACCAGGAGAGCCCGTTGCTGATCATAAATACGAACGATATCGATTTTGTCCATAACGAGGAGGATTTGGAAGAGGTCATACGTTACATTCGTCAGCCAGTTAGTGGAACAAAGTTCTTTAACCCGGCATCTAATCTCTGATGCTCAAGACCCTTTTATTTTTTGCCATAGGCTACATTTTATTCAAACTTTTTAGGTTTAATCAACTCCTCTTTGGCAAAAAGTCTCATCAAACAAAAAGAGAGGAAGAAAAGTCAACTCTAGGAATTCGTGACGAGGATATCCGAGAGGCTGAATTCAGCGATATCAAGGAGGAACGTTAATTATGATGGACATTTTACAAGGAATCATGAAAGACAGAGTCAATGTGGGACTGCTCTTATTGAGACTCTTCTCCGGATACCTGATGGTTGTGAACCACGGTTATGGCAAGATCACCCAAGGGCCGGAACGGTGGGAGAGACTTGGTGGCGCTATGGAACGGTTGGGTATCGACTTCTTTCCCACTTTCTGGGGATTTATGGCCTCTTTTTCTGAGAGTATCTGTGCGGTCCTTCTCATAGTTGGACTCTTTACCCTGCCGGCGTCGTTCCTGCTTTCGGTCACCATGTTTATGGCGGCATACGGCCATGTAGTAACGGGGAAAGGGAGTCCTGAACTGGCTTTCGTCTACGGTGCTATTTTCCTTGCGCTCATGATCATGGGTCCGGGAAAATATAGCCTGGATAGAAAATTCTTTCCTCATCTTACATGAAAGCGGTTCGGATCCACGAACACGGCGGTCCAGAAGTGCTGACATGGGATGAGATGGAGACACCGTCATGTTCCCCAGACAAAGTATTACTGGAAGTAAAGGCTGCTTCCATCAATCACCTTGACCTCTGGGTCCGAAAGGGTTTTCCCGGTATTGAGCTGCCTCTTATTATGGGCAGTGACGCGTCAGGCGTCATTGCCGAAGTTGGTTCTGAAGTCACCGGCTGGAATTCCGGTGATGAGGTAATGATCCAACCCGGTATCTATTGTGGCAAATGCAAATTCTGTAAGCGGGGGAAAGAAAACTTTTGTATCAGATTTGGAATCATTGGTGAGACGGGAGACGGTACCCAGTGCCACTTTTCTGTTGTCAAGCCCGAAAATCTCGGACGAAAGCCTACCGCCATTTCATTTGAAGAAGCAGCCTCTTTTCCTCTGGTTTTTCTTACTGCCTATACCATGTTGGTTCGAAGGGCGAAAATTGAGGGAGGGGAGAATGTTCTCGTCCTTGGTGCCGGTTCAGGTGTAGGCAGTGCTGCTGTTCAGATTGCGAAGCATTTTGGATGCACCGTAATGGCCACAGCGGGAAACGAAGATAAACTTCAGCACGCCAGAGATTTTGGCGCAGATTTGACCATAGATCACTACAACGAAAAGATTCATGAGCGTGTTCGCGAATTTACGGAAGGGTGGGGTGCCGACATTGTTTTCGAACACGTGGGTGAAGCGACGTGGTCATCGAGTATGAGGTCACTGGCACACGGTGGCCGACTTGTAACGTGTGGCGCCACTACCGGAGCCAAAGCAGGGGTTGAGATCAGGCACCTGTTTCACAAACAACAGACCGTCATGGGTTCCACCATGGGCGATGCATTGGCGTTTACTGAACTGCTGGATCTTCTTGAGAAGGGATTTCTGAAGCCCGTTCTTGATCGAACTTTCCCCATGTCAGAGGCTGCTGAAGCTCACCGCTACATCGAGGAGGGGAAACAGTTCGGGAAAGTGGTGCTTCTCCCGGATTAAGCGTTATACATGTAACATAAAACACTCGCGTGAAATATAAGAAACACATCTTCGTCTGTATCAACGAGCGGCCACCGGACAGTCCCAAAGGGTGTTGTGCTTCAGGAGGAGGGAGTGATATTCGTTACGAATTTGTCAAGCTGATCAATGAACACGGTCTAAAAGGGAAAGTTCGCTCGAACAAGTCTGGTTGCCTTGACGCCTGTGAGGTGGGGCCAGCGGTGGTGATCTATCCCGGAGGACTGTGGTATACGGGTGTTACTGTGAATGATGTTCCTGAAATATTCGAAAAGTCAGTACTGAATGATAAGCCGGTTGACCGACTTTTGGCTAGTGAAAAAACCTGGGATGACCTAGGTAAATTGCGGTCTTCTGAATGATTAACCTTTAACTGACGCTTTTTTTCAATGCATCCCGGATCATTTTTTTAGCCCGCTCCCAGTCCATGTCATCTATGGAATTGATCTCTGAACACAATATATCCAATATTGAGGCCTGAATACTTCCTCGCCTTAGACATTCATTATAGGGAATACGGTGGAATGCCACCATGGAATAGCGGGGGATGAAGCGGTTTGGGAATCGCCGCTCCAGAGCGAATTCAATCTCTTTTTTCATGAGGAACCTTGGGTCAGCTGTGTCACTTCGCATTTCTATATAATTCTCCAGTGCCATCTGTGCAATGGCGTCCGTGTCTGGTTTTCGCTGTTTACCGAATGATTCAAAAACTTTTCCCCAGTTGTCACCATACTCATCAAAGCATTCGTTTAAGACCGTACAATCCTCAAAGCCTGCATTGATACCCTGGCCAAAAAATGGAACAATGGCGTGAGCGGCATCTCCCATTAATAGAAATCGATCTTCCACATTCCATGGCCAACTTTTCACCGTCCCAAGTTTTCCCGTTTCGTTGAGAAAAAATTCTTCTTCCAGATTCTTCAAATAGGAAATTGCATCCGGGAATTCTTTGCTAAAAAAATGGGTGACTTTATCCGTTATGTCAAGGGATGCAAAACTTGGGGTGCCTTCCATAGGGAAGAAGAGGGTGCAGGTGAACGTTCCATCGCTGTTGGGAAGGGCGATAAGCATATAGTTGCCTCGAGGCCAAATATGAAGCACATTAGGCTCAAGCTTGAAACTACCGTCCTCATTAGCCGGGATAGTTAGCTCCTTGTAACCATGTGAGAGCGGTTCCGTCTTTTCTTTATACCCCTCAAGCTTCCCCATTTTTCTGCGTATTACTGAAGCTGAGCCATCAGTAGCAATAATTTGATTTGCATAAGTTTCAGTCGTCTTACCGGTATCTTGATTTTTATGATACACACTACATTTATCTAGATCCGAATCGATGCATATTTCATTGAATAAGATCTCTACCTTGCCTGTTTCTTCCGCAGCATTCATAAGAAGTTTATTTAGCTCTCTTCGAGGGACGGAGAAGATTACTTCGGTGTCATCCTGACCGTACCGATGAAAGCTAGTTGTACCATCCAAGGCATGCATCAAACGCCCTTTCATGGGAATAGCTTCGGCCATTACCTGTTTATGAGTATTGACCTGTTCAAGAGCGTGGAGACCTCTTTTTGAGAGTGCAAGATTTATAGATCTTCCCGCATTCATCTCAGTTTTCCGAATGTCTGGGCGGCGCTCCAGGATCTTTACTCTATAATTTCTCAGGGCAAGGAATCTGGCAAGGAGTGGCCCCGCCAGACCAGCTCCGATGAGTAGGATGTCGTTCTTCTCTGACAAATGTCCGAAGAATTAAAGAAGCTCTTTTAGGATTTCAACAAACCTGTAAACTTCACTGAAAGAGTTGTAGAATGGGGCTGGTGCGACACGTATTACACCGGGCTCTCGATAATCACACACCACATTTTTTTCCGTTAAATACTTATGAATTTTGTTGCCGTCTGACTCAAATCTTAGGGAAAGCTGACAGCCTCTCTGTTCGGGTTCTCTCGGTGTTACAACAGTGAATGCTTCTGAATTAATCTGATCCAAGAGATATTCCAGATAGCCGGTCAATTTTACGCTTTTCTCCCTCAAAGCTGTCATGCCCACTTCATCGAAGAGTTCCAGCGATGGGAGAAGCGGTGTGGCGGAGAAAACGTTGGTGTTACTGATCTGCCACCCTTCGGCACCTGGAATTGGTACAAACTTTGAAGGCATATCGAAGCGTGTTTCCCTGGTATGACCCCACCAGCCAGCAAACCGGGGAAGGTCTTCACGATTCGCATGTTTTTCATTGACAAAGACAGATGCCACGCTGCCAGGGCCGGCATTGATGTACTTGTAGTTACACCACGCTGCAAAGTCAACATCCCAATTGTGGAGTTCTAGGGGAACATTGCCGGCCGCATGAGCCAAATCAAATCCCACCATGCAGCCTTGATCGTGACCTGAGCGGGTGATTTCCTTTATGTTGAAGAATTGTCCAGAGTAATAGTTGACACCACCAATAAGAATGAGGTCAACGGATTTGCCTTCTTTTTCAATTGTTTGCATAATGTCCTCAGAGCGGATAGCAGTTTCACCGTTCCTTGGTTCGAGTTGAACAATTCCGTCTACCGGATCATAACCATGGAAACTGAGCTGGGAGGCGACGGCGTATTGGTCTGACGGAAACGCTTTTGCTTCTACCATGATTTTATATCGCTCTTTAGTGGGACGATAGAATGAGACCATGAGAAGATGAAGGTTGACCGTGAGAGAGTTCATTACCACCACTTCTGAAGGCTTTGCACCGACTAGTTGTGCCGTTTTTCTGGTTAAGGTTGTTTCGTAAAGACCCCACGGCCGTTTGCCGCTGTGATGGCCACCGGCACCCGCTGTCTTCCACTCTTCCATCTCTTCCTGGATGTAATCCATGGCGCCAGTGGGTTGCAAGCCCAATGAATTCCCTACAAAATAAATAATCTCTTCACCAGTGGAAGATTTCGGAAGGTGAAATTTCTCCCGGTAAACCCTCAGTGGATCTTTGGTATCCATTTCCAAAGAAAAGGCTTCTCCTGACCTATAATCAGTCATCTC
>SCKS01000040.1 GCA_004124465.1 Fidelibacterota bacterium | reverse complement strand
GTACCACTCACCTTCGCTCAACTGGAAGTTCCCAAAGTCTGGCAGTGTGCCGCACCGGGGATGATCTACTTTCTCTATCACGCCCGAAAGCCATTGACCGTTGCTTGAGAGACCACCGTGGTTCTCCACAATCACATTGATACCGTGTTCATCTCCAAATTCCGTTAAAGTTCTCAAGCCGTCCGCCGCCAGCTTCATTTGCTCTTCCCAGCTACCCTCACTTCTGGCATTTACCCGAATGGAGTGACACCCCAAGTATTTCGCCGCCATCACCAATTTGTGATGATTCTCAACGGCTTGCTGGCGGGCCTCACCATCCGGGTCTCCAAGATTCCCCTCATCGTCACACATGATCAAAAGACTTTTCACTCCTTCACTGTCAGCCCTTGATTTCATCTCCTTTAAGTAGGACTGATCTTCTGCCTTGTCAAAAAAGAAACCATTCACATATTCAATGGCATCTAAACCAAATTCATTTCTAGCGATGGAAGCAAAATTAAGATGTTCCACCTCTCCGGCCCTTAATGCTCTATGAAGCGACCACTCTGCCAAAGAAATTTTGAATGGCGGTTGACCAGAACATGATGCTAAACTGGCACCTGTTATGCTCATGACGCTCACACCTCCAGCAAATCCAATGGATTTTTTGATAAATTCTCTTCTTCCAATTTGTTTCATCCTAATCATTGACCTCATTTTTCTCCCTGAAATATAGCCTATTCTCATGTTTCGATCACTCTCCATTGCCGCTACACTTGCACTGATATTTACCGCCTGTGGCGATCCTTCCAGCCTCACCATACTGGAGGGAAACACCATGGGGACAACCTTCCAGATCAAATATGTTCCACCAGATGGCCTGGCAGCCACGACAGTCCTGAAAGTAGGTGTGGATTCTGTTTTATCAAAAGTCAACAGACAAATGTCAACCTATATACCTGACAGTGAAATATCCTGGTTCAACCGATCAGAATCCACCGAGCCTATTTCCGTGAGTAAAGAATTTTATTATGTAGTGAACCGCGCGCTCTACTGGTCCCGGAAAAGTGATGGCGCTTTTGACATCACCGTCTTCCCTCTTCTTTACCTGTGGGGTTTCGGCCCCGGGGAGACAGGAATACCGGATCAATTCCCGGATTCATCATCAATTCACCGAAGGCTGTCACATGTTGGCTATGAAAAGATCAGAATTGAAGAATCTTCAATTGTGAAACTTGATCCTTACATCAGCATAGATCTAAATGCTATTGCTAAAGGCTTTGGCGTGGATGCGGTATTTGATTATCTGAAGTCTCAAAACATCTCTGACATGATGATTGAAATTGGTGGAGAGGTACGTGTAAAAGGGCAAAATTCTCAGGGTAAATTATGGGCCATTGCAATCGAACGGCCTAAGCTTTCAGCTGATGCAAATGAAGGTTTTGACTGGGTGATCGATCTTGACAATCAGGCCATGGCTACCTCTGGAGATTACAGGAGTTATTTTGAGATGGACGGTAATATTTATTCCCATGAAATTGATCCGCGGACAGGTTATCCTTCCCGTACGGGTGTCGCCTCAGCCACAGTGATAGCACCTAATTGTACGGATGCTGATGCTTTGGCCACAGCTCTAATGTTAATGCCTATAACCGATGGTCTAAAACTGGTGGAATCAATTCCAAAAACGGAAGCATTTATAATTATAAGGCAACCTGAGGACAGGTTTACATACCGTCAAAGTTCTGGAATAAACGTAAGGCCTTACTGAATAAGAAAACTACTTCAGTTCTTTTACGTATATATTGCGGAAGGAAACGGTTGTATCCCAATCATGATTCTGTAAACCGATATAACCTTCATCAGCAAAATCAGCCACTTTGCCTCTCGGCTCTGCTTCCCAGTCCACAACCTTCTCACCGTTAAGTTCAACCTGAATTCGCTTTCCCAGGAAAGTGATCCTGTAGTGATTCCATTCACCGGTTGGTTTTGAAGCATCATGAGATGGTGGTTCCGCATCATACACAGCCGCTGTTTTGTGAATACCTTCCCCATCATCATTGATTTGAACTTCGAATGAGTGATAAATGTATTCATCGCTGGAGGGAACTTCAGGCACTCTCACAAAAACACCCGAGTTGGTCTTCGACTCTGAACATTTGTATTCCAACTCAAGTACAAAATCTTTGTATTTACTGACACTGTACCAGAAAAGGCCCATGCCTCCATAGGAACTGAGAACACCCGTCTCTTTGTCCAGTTCAAAATACCCAGGCCCGTAATGATTCCAACCGTGCTTGGAGAAAACACCATCGTGTTCTTTCAATATTCTCTCAAACCCTTCCTTTTCCGGAGTTGAACTGCACGCTTGAAGTACGATAAGAAAAATCGGGAAAATATATCTTTTCATCATGGCGTTAATTCTCCTTGGGATTCCATTCGCCCCGGGCAACAGCAGGAATAAAAGTATCCAAATCGGGTGGCGGAAACGATATGGTTTTATCTTGTTCTGCGCTCATGTAAGCGGTCATTAGAAGCTCTGTTACATTCAAGCCGTCACTGAAATTTTCTTCCGGTCTTTTCCCCGCTAGAAACGATTGGACCATATGGCGATTTTCAGCAGTGTAGCCATAGGCATCAGTCTCACTACTCACCACGGGCATCTCGCCTGATTCGGCATTCTGTTTTTCAACGAGATCTTCTCCTTCAGATCCTTTCACATTTCTGCTGAAAAAGACCTTAAGATCAGAATCGAGTGTATTGACAAACATGGAATATTCTGGCCCGAAAAGCTCCATGCTGAGTCTCAATCCTGCGCCAACGAAGCACCAGGACGTGGTAGTTTCTACAACTACTTTATGACCGTCCTTTGTTGCATATTCAATGAGAGACCTAGCAAAATCTTCTGAAGGTCTTTTCATATAGTCTGTTTTCCCGTTACTGGTGTCTGACAGAATTTTTGCATACTCAGGACGTTGCCATTTCAGACACGCAGCGTAAGCATTTACACTTATGGGTGTCAGTACTTCCCTGCTTTCGCCCGGGGGTGTCAACATGAATCGTGCCTCTTCTACCGAGTGACACATCATATCGTTCAGAACGCCCCCACCCTGAAGTTCACCTTCCCAGAACCAAGGCATGTGAGGGCCACTGTGCTCTTCCGCCGCGCGAGCAAGGAAAGGCGGCCCCGTAGTAGAGGCGCCGCGAGCCCAGACTATCTCTTTACCTCGAGTAACAGAAGGTGCGAAAATTTGGTTCTCAAGATAACCGTCTAAAAGATCTGCCCCCTGTGCAAGTTCCAACATTCTTTTTGCTTCAGCCACATTACGGCCTAAGGGCTTTTCACAGGTTACACCAATAAGCTCTCCCTTGCCTGATTCAACAGCATGGACGATTTCTTCCATCACCTCCATACGTGTATAGTTAGGGGAACATATCCAAAGGGCATCTATATCAGGATTTGCCACCATGTCTGTGATGGAATCATAAGCCTTCGCTTCACCAACGCCGGTTACTCTAGCCAAAGCAGCCGTTTCCTCAGATGAAGTTTTTGTTTTGGAATAGACGCCGTGAACATCTACATCCCGCACCCCGATGAGAGATTGAATGTGAAAACGGGAGATAAAACCACCACCGATAAAACCAATTCCTAATCTTTTGGCCGCCATACTAAGCTTCAGCTTTTTCCTCGACCTGTTCCCTAAACATAACGCCAAAAAAAAGTGCCGTGACAAATCCTACAGCTGAAAGAGTGTACCAGAATGGTGAATAGTCGAAAAGGCCGGCTTGAGTAAATGTCTCCTGGAGATAACCCGAGAGCCAGCCACCAATAACAGGCCCACCGCCAAGAATGATCATCCCGAAAACAGTTTGAGCAGAATGACGGACATCTTCATCAGCAATCTTGTCAACATAGATATAAGCTCCGGCAAAAAAGAAGGCATAGCAAATGCCGTGAAAAGCTTGACTCACAACCATGATCCAGATTGGAAGTGTCACTGTACCGAAAACAGCGTAACGTGCAGCGTATGCAAGCACCCCCAGAAAAATCACTTTTCTAAAACCGAAGCGCTTTAGGAAGAATCCAAGGTAGGCCATGGCTGCTATCTCAGCAAATTGCCCCACCGTCATGGCTGGCCCGATCTGGCTGTCCTTAAGTCCTATCGAAGATAGGAATGGTCCTGTCTGAAGAAAATAGATTTGATGAATAATACTCACTGTTAGACTAGCCACAACCAGAATGGTAAAAGATGTTTGATTAAACAGTGCAAACGCTTTTTTAAATGCCAGTTTTTCAACAGCATCCTTTTTCGGTGGAGTGTTGGGAAGCATAAAACAGAACAGACCATAAGTAACTGAAATGACTCCTGAAAAAATAAGTGCATCCGCTAAACGGCTTGTAACATTAGCTACTTCAGGCCCCACAATGAACGGAGGCATCCATTGAAAATTCAAATCTGTTTGAAGCCAAATCATGGGAAAGGCCCAGCTTGCTGCTATCCACCCGATAGTACCCCAAACGCGAATCTTGGGGAAGTCACTGTCAGGATCTTTCATATGTGCGAAGGTGATTGAATTTGAAAGCGCCAAGGTAGGCATGTAAACAACACTATAAATTATAGACAGAACAAGCCATGCAGAATAGTCCGTCTGATAAGCTGTGATCCATTTCACCACACCGCCAATAATGACCAACGCCGCCAAGATCCGTTCTGTACTGAAATACCGGTCAGCAATCTGTCCAGCAATAAAAGGTGCCGCCACAGCGCCGATTGAACCCGCCAATCCAAGAATCATTCCTATCTCTGACCCCGAAAAGCCTAGGCCTCCTTCAGCCACGCCGGCCGAAAGGTATCTGGCTGTAACCGGCAGCCACGCTCCCCAAAGAGCATACTGCAAAAACATCATTGTCCCAAGACGACTGTTTTTGCTCATTAAAGGTCCTCCCTGCTTAAAAGTTTAGGATCCTACTATACCAATCTGCGGTTTTTCGGGTCCCATTCAATCTTTCGACCTTGTAGGTATGATTCGGTCGCCATATGACAGGCCACCGCTTCATGAAGAGCAACTTCGATATTGCATCTTGGTTGGCCTCCGCTACGAATTGCATCAAGCCAATCTTTAACATGAAGATGGGTAGGATCAACCCGCTTGCCTTCTCGGTAGGTATATAAGAGCCCTTTATTGGCAAAATAGCGGGATGTTGCAGATGTGACACCATCAATTTGTTTGGACCCCGGTGAGTAGGAATAAATCGGATACTGTGAATTAATAATGCCGCTTTCCAGACGCTCTTTATAACGGGTTGATTCGGGATCAGCTTTCACAATAAAACCGTGAACTGATCCGCCTCCGCTTTGGCCGCCCATTTGCATGGTTGCATCATGTCCCATTATTCTATTGCCACGAGGATCATTACTTGAAAGTGTAGCACTATAGAGAACAGTAAGATCTTTCTCTGGATATTCAAAAGTTGCATTCCAAACATCCGGGACGTCACGACCATCTTTGTAATAATAAATTCCTCCTGAAGATGATGCATATTTTGGAATACCTAATCCCATAATTTGATTTATGGCATCAAAATCATGAGACAACAGATCTCCCGAAAGACCAGTTCCATAATCATACCAGCAGCGCCAACGAAAAAACCGCTTAAGTGCTTCTTCTCCGAAACCTATTTTATTAGGAGCCGGCTTTTGGAAGGTATCCCAATCAATGGTTTTACTGTTCCCTTCAGGATGAATATCCCATACCCAGGCACCCCAAGGAGAATTACGGTTCGTAGCTAATTCAACTAGATTAATATCGCCTAACAAACCCTGCCTAATAATTTGTTTAGCTTTCTCATTAGCCTCAACCTGTCTATTCTGATGTCCAAGCTGAAAAGTAATCCCCGTTCTTTTTACTGTATCATACAGATCTATAGCCTCATCAAACGTGCGAGTAAGACCCTTCTCACAATAGACATGTTTACCAGCATTGGCCGCGTCCATAGCGATTTGAGCATGCCAATGGTCAGGTGTGGCAATAATAACAGCATCAATTTTATCATTTTTCAGAAGTTCTTCATGATACCTGTAGCGTGTGGCTGATTCCAAGGACTTACCACCACTCGGTCGAACTTCATTTTTTGATGCATTAATGCCCTGATCGGCCCGGACATCAAATAGATCGCAGACACCAACAAGTGATACGTTGAGATCTTCCTGTTGCATGAAAGTTTCAAAACCTTTGTCAAGTTTGTTCTTACGGGCATTTTCTGATGCGGAATCGGTCCACCCTTTGGTGGCAAAACCAGCACCGCGAACCAGATGTGAACCTCGGCCTCCATATCCAATTATTCCCAGATTTAGATGGCGACTGTCTGATAGATCACTGACTACGGTTGGAGGCGATTTTTCTTGAAAAAGATCAGCCAATAAATTTGATTTCTTCAGCGCGTCCCTACGCATTTTTCGCCAGAGATTAACCAGGAATAAACCAAACACCGGTACTGTCGCTAAACCTTTTAGTAGCTCCCGGCGATCCGTATTTGTTCCGTTATCTTGATTTGTATTATCACTCATGATCTGTCTCCGTTAATTTGATTCTGGATTGGAAAAAAATCGATCCAAACCGATGATATGACTTGTAGGAAATGAATAAATTACCCAAAGAGCACACGCTTCAATCAGATTTTTATTCACTATTAAATAACTTCCTTCTCCTGGCTTGGAAAATTCTAAGCCTAGAAAGGGAGGCGCAAATAAATAGTATAGAATAACAAATCCCATCCCGATCAATGCTGTATATTGGCTAAACAATCCTAACAATAATGAAGCACCCACCAATGTCAGTCCCCACATATTCACATAATCTGAGATACTTAATAATACGGGGTCTGAAACAATGGTCTCCGCCAATCCTGATAACAGCCATTTTGAATCTAAAAGATAAGCAGCCGAAGACCAATAGGGATTTAGAAGTTTAGCTACTCCCTCATAAAGAAAATGCCAACCTATCAAAACACGTAATACAACAAGTCCTGATAATTGGTAAGTGGAATAGTCAAGATTGTAAGACCCTTTTTGAAATTGTTTCATATTCATCCTATTATTATAGATTTTTTGTTGACCTACTGAAAGATGGGATAGGAAGTATAACTATATCTACTGATACTTTCAATGAAGACTTAGAGAACCCTGAAAAAGGGAACTAGAACCGGTGAGTATAATTGATCTTTACAGAACTTACTCTAGAGACTGTTCCCAGATCAAAATCGAGAAGACCGTCACCATAGCTCTGCCAGTTATGGGTATAAACTAAGTAAATATCACTTCCAGGACGGATAGTGTGTCTCAGTTTTGCAAACAGTCCAAGCATGTTTGAAATATCATCGTACTGGAGATTGCTGTAGAAAGCTGTTCTTGGTGTGGGATAAACGCCAAAGGTGAGCCGATATAGGTTTGTATCAAAACCACCCGCTGAGAGTGACACCGAATTATATTCAAAATCGCCTTGTATATTTAAACCCGGAAATGGCTTAACGGAAAGTTCTCCCTTGTAAGTTTGTTTATTACCTGTCCAGAATTCACCTGTTGAATAGGACAATTCAGCAGAAACTTTCCTTTTTTCAGACGTCTCACCGGATATTTGGAAACCGTTGGTGACGTAGTCACCTACAGTGATTAAGTTGCCTTCAATTATTTCAAAATCTTTATCCAGATACTCCTTCAAGTTCACAACCTTGGCAGATAATTTTTCCGCACTCTCAAAGTTGAGTTCGAAAAGAGTAAATTCTGTTTTACGTTTCAAAAGGCTGTTGTCTAAGTCAGTCATGTACTCAAATTTAATCCCGAATTTCATCTGTCTGATCAATTCCCAGTTTTCCGGCCGTGGACGATAGCTCACACTCGGCTCAACTCGCTTAAAACCGTTCCGGGTGTTGAAACCGACAGCAGGATCAAACTCTTGCCCGAATTCACGGTAGGACACATGGGCTTGCCACAAGTCATTTGGATAATTGAGTCGAATGCCTCGAGTTGATAAATCACTCACTGTTGCATCCGGATTTTCCTTAGGTGAAGAATGCCCTACAAAAAAAGCCTGGAAGTCAAGGTTTTTATCACCCTTAAATCGGGATGTTGAAAGGTCAAGATCAATACCCAAAAGATCCTGATCTCGATAAACAGAATCGGCATCAGTTGAACGCCCAGTATAAACAAGACCAAGGTAAGATTCTCTGAAAAGTGACCTTTTAATGCGCGCAACATTAAAATTCTCCGCAGGAATGTCACCAAGACTTTCCGTCCGCGCATTGATCATTCCGATCTCGTAGTCACCAACCTGTCCCGTTAGTCGTCCGCCGTAAGCAATTGGGATTTGTTTTCCTTCAGATAGCCCAATTCGTCTGCTAAAAAAGGGCGTTACCCCGCTACGGTTGGCAAATGAATAAACACCAGACCCTTCCAAAAAAAAAGCCCTTTTCTCCCGGAAGCGCATCGGGAACCGAGTCAGGTTTACCCGTCTGTCATCAACCTCAGCTTCAGCAAAGTCAGTATTATACGTGAATGAGCCTTTTAATCCTGATGTAATGTTGAACGAAAGGTCAAGACCTTTATCCTGAGGGTTGGCTGGGATTCCATCTGAGCTCCACTGATTTTTTGCAATAACATAAGGCTTTATTTCTAAACCTTTACCCTGAGTGAGATTTTTTAGTCCAGTGACACGGCCTGCATGAATAGGTTCTGTGAGGTTCTGGTTTCGCCTATAACCGCTCCATCGTGCGTCTTCATTTTTTCTCCTGATGGTCCTCTGAAAATTTATGCCCCACGTATCTAGATCCGGATCAAAATTGAGTGTCCGGAATGGAATAACAATCTCAGCTGTCCACCCATCATCATCGATGACGACCCTAGTATCCCAAATCCCATCCCAAGACTTGTTCACGTTCCAGTGACCACCGGACCCAAGTATTCCATCACCTAACAACCCGGCAGGATTTATTTCAAAAAAATAGCCAGTCCGCCCATCCAGAAAGGTATCTAGAATGAGCATGAAGCGGTCATCAGTGACGAGCCATGCATCACGCCGTTTTTGGTAAGCAAGAATTCCCGAGGGATCACTGTCGTACAATTTGGCACCGATATAAAGGTTGTCTTTGTTATAAATAACATAAATCTCGGATTTCTCTGTACAAGCCTCCCCTTCGTTAGGCTCCTCCTGAATGAAACCCGTTGCAGGTGTAACAGATCGCCAAACTTCCTCATCAAGCACACCATCAAGCTTTATCTCAAATGTCCCTATGTCCCGTGTTTCGATGACAGGTTTCTCCTTTTGAGTCTGCGTCATTTGGGCTGCTGCTGAAGACGACACACAAACAACTACGAGAAGTTGAATTATATATTTATTGTTCATTCTTAACTCAGAAAAAGGTTGTCAATCTACCTTGCAAGAGAATTAATAGAAACAAACGAATGCTCTCTTCAGATTGAAACTTCCGAGTGATTGTTGTAGACTCATATTTCACATAAATGTTATATACTTAAAGATGGAGTCAATCATGCTGAAAAAATCTCTTATTGCCTTATGCATTGTTCTCATGGGTGCCACAAAGCTGTTCGGTGAAAAGCCGTACGAGTTAACAGTGGCAAAGATTATGCAGGATCCAAAATGGATCGGGATCTCTCCTTCAAATGTTCACTGGTCTGAAGATGGAAAATGGATCTACTTCAACTGGAACCCGGACGGAGACATAAGTGATTCACTCTACAAAGTTTCGCCGAACGGGGGAAAGCCGCAAAAGGTCTCTCCAAAGGAACGCCAGTTACT
The DNA here is from genome assembly GCA_004124465.1 of Fidelibacterota bacterium. Lineage (GTDB taxonomy): Bacteria > Fidelibacterota > Marinisomatia > Marinisomatales > S15-B10 > UBA2125. The sequence continues at coordinate 4,370 of SCKS01000040.1, read as the reverse complement.
CCCATCCCGCTACGGAGATTATAGCAAAGATTGGATGAAAAAAGTGTACGCAAAGAATAGTGATATTTTCATGCAAAATATCAAGAATGGGAACACAACACAGATAACCAATACAGTGGATCGAGAGTCAAACCCAAAATTTTCAGGCGATGAAAAAAGCGTTACTTTTATATCAGGCGGAAATATCTATAGGTGGGCCATGGCTGCCGGGAGCGTTACACAGATTACCAACTTTCGGGAAGGGGAAGAAAAAAGTGAAGACAAAGAACCCAAGACAGAACACGAAAAATGGTTGAAGCAGGAAGAATTGAGACTCATAGGCATTTTGGAAAAGAGAAAAACCAAACGTGAAAAAAGAAAAGATATGGAAGATGCTGAAGAGCCTAAGCGACCGCTGGAGATATTCTTCGGCAGTAAGGTGGTTCAGAATGTTCAATTAAGCCCAGATGGAAATTATGTCACCTTTCAGCTCCACAAAGCGGCAAAGGATGCCAAGCGCACTATTGTCCCCAGTTACGTAGCAGAGACCGGCTTCACGGAAGATCTTAACGCTCGGGACAAAGTGGGTCGCCCCAACGGCACTTATGAGCTGGGTATTTACAACATTCTTGCTGATACTGTCATGTATGTAGCGATTGACAGCCTTCCGGGAATCTTTGACCGCCCGCAATTCACGGAACTTGAAGAGTCAGATAAATCGAAAAAGAGAGAGGTCTTTTTCTCGAATTCTGTCTGGTCTGATAATGGTAAGCAGTGCGCAACGGTTCTGCAATCACTGGACAATAAAGACCGATGGATTGTGGCTCTGGATCTCACCTCAGCCAACTTGAAGCTGCTGGATCATCAACACGATGACGCCTGGGTTGGCGGGCCGGGTATCCGTCGGTGGCGCGGTGCCGTCAGTATCGGCTGGACGCCCGACAACAAGAAGTTTTGGTTCCAGTCAGAAGCCACCGGCTACTCTCACCTTTACACGGTGGATGCGGCAACGGGCGAAAAAAACCAACTGACAAAAGGTGAATTCGAAGTGAGGGATGTTCGCATCTCTAAGGACAAGAAATGGTGGTACTTTCGCTCCAATGAAGTACATCCAGGCGAACTTCATCTTTACAGAATGAAAATAGGCGGCGGAAAATGGGAGCAAATAACAACCATGACCGGTAACAATGACGGGGTCTTTTCTCCGGATGAAAAAACTGTCGCCATCCGTCACTCTTATAGCAATCGCCCTTGGGACCTATTCGTCATGAAAAACAAACCCAAAGCTAAGGCGGTACGCCTGACCGATTCTCAGACCGATGAGTGGAAGGCTTATCCGTGGCGCGATCCTGAGATTATCACTTTCTCCGCTGAAGACGGGGCTGAGGTCTATGCCCGTCTTTACAGGCCGGAAAAACCAGAAGAAAATGGCCCTGCTGTCATCTTTGTGCATGGTGCCGGCTATCTGCAGAATGTCCACAAATGGTGGAGCAGTTACTATAGGGAATTCATGTTCCACAATTTGCTGGTTGATCATGGATACACCGTTCTGGATATTGATTATCGTGGAAGCGCTGGTTACGGCCGAGACTGGCGGACAGCCATCTATCGCTACATGGGCGGTAAAGACCTCAGTGATCAAGTAGACGGGGCAAAATTGCTCGTTGAAAAGTTCAACGTCGATCCAAAACGTATAGGCATTTACGGCGGTTCATATGGTGGCTTTATCACGCTAATGGCCATGTTCACCGAACCGGGTGTATTTGCTGCTGGGGCCTCACTCCGTCCTGTAACCGATTGGGCTCATTATAATCACCCCTACACCTCCAACATTTTGAACATCCCGCAAGCTGATAGCCTAGCTTATGTGAGGAGTTCACCCATTTACCACGCTGAAGGTTTGGAAGGTGCATTACTGATGTGCCACGGTATGATAGATACTAATGTTCACTTCCAGGATGTAGTAAGACTCTCACAACGCCTAATAGAATTAGGGAAAGAAAACTGGGAAGTTGCTATCTATCCACTTGAAGGCCACGGCTTCCGTGAACCGAGCAGTTGGACTGATGAGTACAGACGAATCTTTAAACTTTTCGAGACGCATCTGAAATAATCCCTAGCTATTTGCAAAGATGCACTTTTCAGGTAAAGGAAGCTAAATTCTAGTGATATCAATGAAACTCGCACCTTCACTCAAATCAATCTTCCTTGCACTGGTTATCATTTCAACTGGCTCGGCGCAAGTAAGTAAGGGAATACTATCAACTTTGAAAATTCAAGGTGGCTTAGGCATCCATCAGACAGAGACCATTGAACATTTGTTGTCACTGCTTGGAGAAAACGGTTTCGCAAGCAGCAAAACTTCACCCCACCCTCTTTACATTGAAGAAACAAGAATATATCCTTTTAATGATCCAGCCTCTAAAGAAAATGCTTTTATACAACTTGAATTGGCCCCAACTAATTTCTTAGTGGCAGGAGTGGGGATTCAAAATGATCGTTTTGGTAATGTAAATGGCCGAACACCCCAAGATGAATTTGCTTCTCTTAGCTACAGAATAAAATCTCAATATATTTTCGGCGGGCTTTTTATTCCACTTGGCGGTGCATTTACTGCTCGTGGAAACCTGGGTATTTCATTAAACAATGTTTTTTATGAACTGGATATTCGGGATGGGTACTCACCAACTGAAGTACCAGGAACTTTAGCTGGGGGCATGTTGATGGCTGGCCTGGATTATACCCTTTCACAGCTGGCAGCAATTGGCCTAATGGTGCGCTACCATGCAATACCTGATTTTAAAATACCTGAGATAGAATGGTCATTTTTTGGTAATCAGCTAAGCCTACCGGCTCACAATATGCCAATAGCCAGTCTGGATATTAATCTTGCAGTCAAGCTTTCCATTTATTAGTTAGTCTCGCCCGTTTTGGAACTTAGGTGACTGACCTCCTTGTCACTTCACGCTGGAGTATATACATTCACCTGTTGCACAATCATTTTTCAAGGAGTCGCACGATGAAAAAGTTGCTGTCCACATTTCTGTTTTCCCTGATCCTGACCGGAATAGCCTTCGCCGGAAACAGTGACGTCTTCACTCTGGGGGAATTCTTTGAACTAGAATATGCCTCAGATCCTCAAATCTCGCCTGAAGGCAAACGGGTTGTATACGTCAGGAATTTCGCTGATATCATGACCGACCAACGCTATTCCAACCTTTGGATCATTAACAGAGACGGAAGTAATCACAGACCACTTACCACAGGGCACCGGAATGACAGATCGCCTCGATGGTCTCCGGACGGCACCAAACTTATCTATGTATCAAACATGGAAGGTTCCTCTGAAGTCTACATGCGCTGGATGGACACAGGACAGACTGCCCGGCTCACAAATGTCCAATATTCACCGGGAAACATTGAATGGTCACCTGATGGAAAAATGATCGCATTTAATATGTTCGTAAAATCACCTCCATCAGAACCCGCAGAAATGCCTGAAAAACCGGAAGGGGCCAAATGGGCTGACCCACCTAAGGTGATCGATAAAATGATCTACCGTGCCGACGGGTCTGGATACCGGGAAAATGGTTTTACCCATATTTTTACGCTTCCTGAGGATGGCGGCACTCCCCGTCAAATTACGTCCGGTGACTATCATCACGGTGGACAGCTTCAGTGGGCTCCCGATGGGAAAAAAATTATCTTTTCAACCAATCGTCGCACCGACTGGGAATATGAACCAAACGATTCGGATCTGTATGAGATTTCAGTGTCGGACGGCTCACTCAGACAAATTACCAAAAGACAAGGGCCGGACAATTCACCAGTCCTTTCTCCCGATGGGAAAAAGATTGCCTACACAGGCTACGATGACCGATATCAGGGTTATCAGGTGACTCACCTTTATATCATGAGCAGAGATGGCAGTAACTCAAAAATGATAACAAAATCTTTGGATCGCTCTGTAGGAAGTCCCATCTGGAGTGGAGATGGGAAAGGGGTGTATGTTTCTTATAATGATAAAGGAAACGGGAAAGTGGCTTATGCCCCTGTTAAGGGAAAAATAAAACTTCTCACCAACAACCTTGGTGGTACTTCCATCGGTAGGCCTTATTCCAGCGGTTCATTTACTGTGGCAAAAGATGGTAACATTGCTTATACCATTTCCCGTCCTGATCGCCCTGCTGATATAGCAATCAGCGGTATGAAAGGCGGGGCACCAAGAAAAATTACCTCCTTGAATGATGACCTTTTTGGACACAAAAAACTGGCGACAGTGGAGGAAATCTGGTACAAATCATCGCATGACGACCGTGATATTCAAGGGTGGATTACAAAACCGCCCGGTTTTGACCCAAAGATAAAGTATCCTCTGATTCTAGAGATTC
>SCKS01000039.1 GCA_004124465.1 Fidelibacterota bacterium | reverse complement strand
GAATTCCCGGCGACGCGAACCCAGATCCCCCATAACATCACCGAGATACTGCTCAGGAAGTACAACTTCTACCTTCATGACCGGTTCTAACAACACAGCCTTTGCCCGTTGACAAGCCTCTTTTACAGCCATAGAGCCCGCAATTTTAAATGCCATCTCAGATGAATCAACAGCATGATAAGAACCGTCAATAAGTTCAACCCTAACATCTTCCATTGGATATCCAGCTAGAATGCCATTCTTGAGAGCTTCCTCAATTCCCTGACTCACAGGTGTAATATATTCTCTAGGTACAACGCCACCCACAATCTTGTTTTCAAAATGGTATCCTTTACCCGGCTCATTCGGTTCGACTTTAATCTTTACATGACCATATTGGCCTCGTCCACCTGACTGGCGAATAAACTTGCCATCTGCTTCCGCTTGATCAGTAATTGTCTCTCTATAGGCTACTTGAGGTTTGCCAACAGTGGCAGAAACATTAAACTCCCGACGTAAACGATCGACAAGAATCTCAAGATGAAGTTCTCCCATACCTGAGATAATGGTCTGACCCGTTTCCTGTTCTGAACTGACTTGAAAGGTAGGATCCTCATCAGAAAGCTTAGTCAGAGATTCTGATAAATTTTCCTGCTCGGCTTTGCTGGCAGCTTCAATGGCGACAGAAATAACCGGTTTCTGAAATTCCATCTCTTCAAGAACAATGGGAGCACCGGGATCGCACAATGTATGTCCAGTGCGAGTCTTCTTGAGACCAACAGCGGCAGCGATTTCTCCCGCAGAAACTTTCTTTCTCTCTTCCCGCTTGTCAGCATGCATAAGAAGTAAGCGACCTATACGTTCCTTCTTGCCTGTAGCTGTATTCAAGACACTTGTTCCTGTTTCCAACTCACCAGAATAGACTCTGAAGAATGTTAGTCTGCCTACATAAGGATCAGTCATAATTTTAAAAGCCAGTGCACTAAAAAGATCATCCTTGGAGGGGGCCCGACTCAACAATATATCTGAATCTTCGGGGGTATGCCCAATCACTTCGGGTATATCCAAGGGCGATGGAAGAAAATCGATAACAGCATCAAGAAGACGTTGGATCCCTTTATTTTTAAAGGCTGAACCGCAAATAACAGGAATGAATGCATTATCGAGACACCCCTTGCGAAGTGCGTTCTTAATCTCATCTGTCGTTATCTCTTCCTCAGCAACATATTTATCTAAAAGGTGTTCATCATATGTGGCACATTCTTCTACCAAGTGATGGCGCGCTTCTTCAGCCAAATCCTTTATATCGTCAGGAATATCAATAAAATCATAATGAGCACCGAATGTCGTCTCATTATAAACGATTGCTTTCATCCGCATCAGATCGATCAAACCGTTAAACAGTTCACCAGCTCCAATTGGTATAGTCAAAGGCAGAGGGTTAGCACCCAAGCGATCTTTTATCATGCCAATAACATGATCGAAATCTGCTCCCATCCTATCCATCTTATTCACAAAGGCAATACGGGGAACTTTATATTTATCTGCTTGACGCCATACTGTTTCGCTCTGCGGCTCCACCCCACCTACAGCACAAAAGACTACAACAGCGCCGTCAAGAACGCGAAGAGACCGCTCAACCTCAGCGGTAAAATCAATATGTCCAGGCGTATCGATGATATTAATCCGGTGATCATCCCAGAATGTTGTCGTTGCAGCGGACGTGATTGTAATTCCTCTCTCTTTCTCCTGCTGCATCCAGTCCATAGTGGCGGCACCCTCATGAACTTCACCCATCCTGTGAACACGACCGGTGTAATAAAGTATGCGTTCGGTAGTTGTAGTCTTACCGGCATCAATGTGTGCCAAAATACCGATATTTCTGACTCGATCTAGTGAAATCTCTTTCATCTTCTTAACGATAGTGTGCAAATGCTTTGTTTGCTTCTGCCATCCTGTGTGTGTCTTCTTTTTTCTTAATAGAACCACCTTCTTCATTTGCCGCATCAATAAACTCGCCCGCCAATTTTTCAGCCATACTTCTACCTTTCCGTACCTTGGCATTTGCTATAATCCATCGAGTTGCCAGGGCGAAACCACGGTTCGGAGGAACCTGTATAGGAACCTGATAGGTCGCGCCACCAATACGGCGACTTTTCACCTCAACAAAAGGCTTAACATTATCAACAGCTTTCTTAAACATTTCCAGGGAATCACCTTTAGTCTTGGAAGAAATAATATCCAAGGCGCCATAAAAAATCCTTTCCGCGACACCTTTTTTACCCCGTCCCATTATATTATTGATAAACTTCTGTACCATCACTTCACCATAGATCGGATCAGGAGCAATCACACGTTTCTCAGGCCGGCGTCTCCTCATTTACTCTCTGGGCCTCTTTGTACCATAGCGCGAACGGCTTGTCCTTCTGTCGTCAACTCCGGCTGTATCCATGGTGCCACGAACAATGTGATACCGGACGCCGGGCAAATCCTTAACACGGCCGCCCTCGATAAGAACGAGAGAGTGTTCCTGCAGATTATGCCCTTCACCCGGAATATAGGCGATGACTTCAATACCGTTAGTCAGCCGAACCTTAGCCACCTTTCGAAGAGCAGAGTTGGGTTTCTTGGGTGTTGTGGTATAAACACGTGTACATACACCCCTCTTCTGGGGATTCCCCTGAAGCGCAGGTGTACCGGTGGTCTTCGTAACCTGCTTTCTCCCCTTTCGAACCAGCTGATTGATCGTAGGCACTTTACAAACTCCTAAACTTGAACCTCTTCGACTATTTCTTTTTCAACAGTAGATGCGATTTCTTCCTCAGAGCCGATTTTCTTTACCATGGGATTCATGGCATCCTTGAACCCTGTTCCGGCGGGAATAAGACGGCCGAGAATAACATTTTCTTTTAATCCAAGCAGACGGTCACCTTTCCCTTCCGTCGAAGCATCCGTAAGCACGCGAGTTGTCTCCTGAAAAGACGCCGCTGATATAAAACTCTCAGTATTTAGAGAAGCACGAGTAATTCCCAGAAGAAGTGGCTTGGACGTTGCGGGTTTAGTCTTCCGTGTCTTAATGACGATTTTCCCATCTTCCTTCAACTGTTTGTTGGTCTCGAGTTGCTCCGATTTCAAAATCAGATTACCTTCTAAGAATGAGGAGTCGCCTGGATCAGTAATGACACCAGATTTAAGGACTCGTTCATTCTCCCTATTTAAATCGGCACGATTCACCCTATCGGCAGCAAGAAAATTGGTGTCTCCCGGATCTTCCAATTCAACCTTTTGCATCATTTGGCGGACAATCACTTCGATATGTTTGTCATTTATCCTGACGCCCTGCAAACGATACACCTCCTGAATTTCATCCACCAGATACTCCTGTACACGTTCAGGTCCGAGAATATTGAGTATATCTTCGGGTGAAATAGCGCCTTCGCAAAGCCTGTCGCCGGCACTGACCCGGTCACCCTCATGCACAATAACGTGACGACCATAGGGAACCTTGTATTTCTTCGAGACTTTGTGTGCGCCTTCAACCATGATTTCACGGATACCACGCTTAACATCTCCGAATTTGATAATACCATCAATCTCAGTAACTACTGCAGGCACTTTGGGCTTGCGAGCCTCGAACAGTTCTGCTACTCTTGGCAAGCCACCTGTAATGTCACGTGTCTTTCCGATATCTTTAGCAATTTTTACCAGAACTTCACCAGCCTTTACGCTCTGACCATCTTTCACCATGAGGACAGCCTTAACAGGGAGAATCGTTCCGCCAGCCACAGTATTACCATCTTTATCCACTATGTCGAGGTGGGGAGCCATTCGTCGGTTCTTAGCTTCAATTGTCACCAACTGTTTTTTACCACCTTCCACTGCTTCTTCATGATAGGTTTCACCTTCTACCATGTCAATGAACTGAATTTTTCCTGAATGCCGAGCAAGTATAACATCTGTATAGGGATCCCACATAAACAGTACTTTGCCCGCTTTTATCTTCTTACCATTTTCAACTTCAATAGTGGCACCGTAAGGCACATTATATACCGAGAAACCTCCCTTACTGTCAGTAATCTTGATAGAGGAATTTCGAACAAGAGCCCGTTTAACAGGCTTGCCAGATCCTTCCTCTTTATCGACCACCTCAGCAAACTCGAGGTTTTCTGAAAACTCTACTACACCATCCCTTTTAGTCTTCTTCTCTGACTCTTCAATGATTCGAGATGCCGTACCTCCAATATGGAAAGTCCTAAGCGTAAGCTGAGTCCCAGGTTCACCGATACTCTGTGCTGCAACAATTCCTACGGACGAACCCATGCTCACAGGTTTATTTGTGTTAAGATCTGTGCCATAGCATTTGACACAAACACCCCTAAGTGCTTCACAAGTAAGCACTGATCGGATGAAAACACGGTCAACGTCATATGATTTAAAGTTGTCAGCAACAGCATTATCTACAAGAGTACCAGCTTTTAAAATTATTTCATCATCTACATATACGTCATTCTGGATTACCCGACCGCGGATGCGCTCACTAAGCGCTTCAATGATCTCTTCACCCTCTTTTAAGTCACTGGTCCATACACCATTAATGGTGCCGCAGTCATCTTCCATAATAACCACATCCTGAGCCACATCTACCAAACGGCGCGTTAGATAACCAGCATCAGCAGTCTTCAAAGCTGTATCAGCAAGACCTTTCCTTGCACCGTGTGTTGATATGAAGTATTCAAGGACAGAAAGCCCTTCACGGAAGTTGGAAGTGATAGGATTCTCAATAATTTCACCCTTGCTACCTGTCATGGATTTCTTGGGTTTTGCCATGAGTCCTCGCATAGCCGCAAGTTGCTTGATCTGATCCTGACTGCCTCGGGCCCCGGAATCTGCCATTATAAAAACAGGGTTGAAACCCTGCTTATCTTCACGCAGATGATTCATCATGCTTATAGAGGTGTCATTAGTTGCGTGAGTCCAAATATCAATTATCTTGTTGTATCTCTCACCTTCTGTAAGAATCTGGCGAGAGAATTTGCTTTGGATAGAGCTAACCTCTTTTTCCGCCTTAGCAATAATGCTTTGTTTCTCATCCGGTATGAGAATATCATCAATGGCGATGGAGACACCGCTCTGAGTTGCAAATTTGAAACCGAGATCCTTCAATTCATCAAGAAACTGAACAGTACGGTGATTGCTTACTGTCAGATAACAGTTGTAGATAATTTTCTCAACTTTTTTCTTGTTAAGTAGTTCATCGATGTATTCTAGCTCATCTGGTACGATTGAGTTAAAAATGGCTCGACCTATAGTAGTTTGCTTGTACCACTTTCCGTGGTGCCGAACGTCAACAATGGCATGTAAACCAACGGATTTGTTCTCGTAGGCCATGAGCACTTCATCCAAGCTGGAGAACTGACGCCCTTCTCCAATATCGCCTTTTTTCTCCTTAGTAAGGTAATAGACGCCCAGAACCATGTCCTGAGATGGGATGGCCAGCGGATAGCCGTGAGCTGGATGGAGTATGTTGTGACTGGAAAGCATGAGCATGCGCGCTTCCATCTGTGCTTCTACAGAGAGGGGAACGTGGACAGCCATCTGGTCGCCGTCAAAGTCGGCGTTAAAGGCCGCACATACCAGAGGATGGATCTGGATCGCTTTCCCATCCACAAGCACCGGCTGAAATGCTTGGATACCAAGGCGGTGCAAAGTCGGAGCCCTATTAAGAAGAACCGGGTGATCACGCACCACATATTCTAAGACATCATAAACCTCAGATGCTTTCTCCTGCACCATCAGTTTTGCACTCCTGGGCGTATTGGCTAGTCCCCGGGCAATCAGCTCATGGATAATCTGAGGCATGAAAAGTAGGGTAGCCATATCTTTAGGCAAGCCACATTCATGGAGCTTTAACTCAGGACCGACAACTATAACAGACCTTCCCGAGTAATCGACACGCTTACCGAGAAGATTTTGACGAAAACGGCCCTGTTTCCCTCGAAGCATATCGCTCAAACTTTTTAAAGGTCTGCGAGTACCGCTGCTTACAGCGGTTCCCCGGCGCGAGTTGTCAAAGAGTGTATCAACAGCTTCCTGGAGCATCCGTTTTTCATTCCGGAGGATGACGTCCGGTGCCTTGATTTCCATCAATTGCTTGAGGCGATTGTTCCGGATAATTACCCGCCTGTAAAGATCATTCAAATCACTTGCGGCAAAACGCCCTCCTTCGAGAGGAACAAGTGGTCTGAGCTCCGGCGGGATTACTGGCAACACTGTAATAACCATCCATTCAGGCTTGTTAAGACGAACTTTCAGCGGAGACGGATAAAAGGCCTTCACTACCTTCAAGCGCTTTAACGCATCCGCTTTTCTCTGTTTGGAGCGGGAAGTCTTAATGACTTCCTCCAGCTCTTTCATGGTTTCTATTATATCAAGTGTTCTTAGTGCATCTCGAACAGCAATACCACCCATTGTGGCATAGAAGTAATTATTATCGTCCTGATCCTCTTCAGAAACAGTGTGTTTACCATACTGACTTTCAAGTTCGCGGAATTCAGTTTCATCGAGCAATTCCATCCGTTTTCGATCAGAAGCACCGGGATTAATGACTATATAAGATTCATAATAGATAACCTTTTCCAGGTTACGTGTGGATATTCCAAGCAGGTGATTGAGTTTACCAGGAACAGATCGAAGAAACCAAATATGAACAACAGGAACAGCCAGGGTAATATGGCCCATCCGATCTCTGCGAACCTTCTTTCTCGTTACCTCCACACCGCATCGGTCGCAAATAATTCCTCTGTAGCGAATACCTTTATACTTACCACAATGACACTCATAGTCTTTTACTGGACCGAAAATCTTCTCACAAAAAAGACCGTCTTTCTCCGGCTTGTAAGAACGGTAGTTAATGGTTTCTGGCTTGAGAGTCTCGCCGTAAGATCGTCTCAAGATGTCTTCAGGAGACATTAGCCCAATAGAGACTGATTTAAAATTGCTTGAAACGTCTTTGTCTTGCGGTTTAATGTAGACCAATTCGTACCCCTTCCACTAGTTGTGTAACTGGATATCCACCCCCAATCCTTGAAGTTCCTTAACAAGCACGTTAAAGGATTCCGGGATTGAGAAATCAGGAATGTTGTCACCTTTCACAATAGCGTTGTACACTTTTGAGCGGCCTTCAACATCATCTGATTTACCGGTTAACATTTCTCTGAGAGTATAGCTGGCGCCATAGGCCTCCAGTGCCCAAACTTCCATCTCACCGAATCGCTGACCGCCATCCTGGGCCTTGCCGCCCAGCGGCTGCTGGGTTATGAGAGAGTACGGTCCGGTGGCACGGGCATGCATTTTATCGTCCACCATATGAGCAAGTTTCATCATGTAGATGCCGCCCACGCTAACAGGATAATCAAATTTCTCACCATTACGGCCGTCCCACAGGTCCACTTTACCTGTTTTTGGCAATTTCGCCTTTTTCAGTTCCTCCTCAACATCCTCCGGTGAAGCACCATCGAATGGAGCTGTTTCATATTGTTTGCCAAGTATCATGCCGGCCCAACCAAGCATGGTTTCGTAAAGCTGACCGAGATTCATACGAGACGGCACACCAAGTGGATTAAGTACAATATCTACAGGTGTACCATCTTTGAGGAAAGGCATGTCCTCCTCAGGAACAATGACGGCTACCACACCCTTATTTCCGTGACGGCCGGCCATCTTATCGCCTACCTGAACCTTTCGCTTATTGGCTATGTACACCTTGGCCAGTTTAGAAACGCCTGGCTGAAGTTCGTCACCCACTTGAAGCTTATAAATTTGCCTTTCTAAACGTTCTTCGGCCTCTCTCCATTCTCGGTTAAAAGAGTTCCAAACCTGCTGAATCTGAACCCAAACATTGTTAGCAGTCACCCAAGGCTGATCTCTAGAAATGCGCTCCAAATCGAGTGACTCAAGGCGTTTAGCTGTGAGCTTGGTGGACGCCTTAATCGTAGTCTTTCCAGTAGCAACATCACGAAGACCATTGCTTATTTGATCTAGCATTAGTTCATTAAGCATTTCATCGCGGAATTTTTTCAACTGTCTCTTAACACGGCGTGTCTCTTCTTGAAATTTTTCTATCTGTTTTTTTTCAACCACACGAGACTGTTTCGTTTTCCTCTCAAAAAGTTGAGTCTTGATTACCACACCGTTAGTTCCTGGAGTAGCTTTCTTAGAAGCATTTTTCACATCGCCCGCTTTTTCACCAAAAATGGCCCTAAGAAGTTTTTCTTCTGGGGTTGGATCCGTCTCTCCTTTAGGGGTGACCTTACCTATTAGAATGTCACCTGACTTAACCCTGGCTCCTTGCCGTACGATTCCGTTCTCATCTAGATCTTTCGTCGCATCATCACCAACGTTTGGAATCTCACGCGTTAACTCCTCTTCACCACGCTTGGTATCACGCACCTCAAGCTCCACTTCAGAAATATGAACAGAAGTAAACGTGTCATTCTTAACAACACGCTCACTGATGACAATTGCGTCCTCAAAGTTGTAACCACGCCAGGGCATAAAAGCCACCAGTATGTTACGGCCAAGAGCTAATACTCCTGAATCGGTGGAAGGGCCATCGGCAAGCAGATCACCTTTCTTCACCTTCTGTTTTGCCTTCACCACCGGACGCTGGTTCATGCACGTGTCCTGGTTTGTGCGGGAATATTTCATCAGGGGAATCTTCAGCAGGTTCTGTTCGGCTGAAACAGCCAAATCTTCTGGGATTTCTTTTGTGCGAATTACTACTTCTTCACCGTCAACGCTCTCAATTACACCTGAGACCGGAGAAAAAAGTGATGTGCGCGAATCTCTGGCGACAACAGCTTCCATACCTGTTCCAACAATGGGTGCTTCAGGGCTGATGAGAGGCACGGACTGCCTCTGCATATTGGATCCCATGAGTGCGCGGTTAGCATCATCATGCTCAAGAAAAGGAATCAAAGTTGCGGCCACACTTAATATCTGATGAGGAGCTACATCCATGTACTGCACTTCCTTCGCTTCTACCACCGGAAAGTCACCGCGTATCCGGACACGAATGCGGTCTTCAGTTATTTCTCCTTTCTTACCCAGATTGTAAAGAGGTTGTGCAATCATTGACCTGTCTTCATCCTCGGCAGAGAGATACTTGATCTTTTGCGTAACAGAAGCTTTTCCCTTTATCCGCCGCACCAGTCTGTACGGCGCTTCAATAAAACCAAGCTCATTCACCTTGGCATACGTAGCTAGAGAAGAAATGAGTCCAATGTTTGGTCCTTCCGGCGTCTCAATAGGACAGAGCCTTCCGTAATGCGTGTAGTGGACGTCACGCACTTCAAAACCGGCACGTTCGCGAGTCAAACCACCAGGACCGAGGGCAGACACACGGCGTTTATGCGTAATTTCCGCTAGCGGATTGGTTTGATCCATGAATTGGCTCAATTGACTCGTTCCAAAAAATGTATTGATAACCGTAGTACAAATACGTGAGTTAATGAGATCTTGAGGGGTCAGACTTTCCGCTTCTCTCAGGTTCATTCGTTCACGAACAGTTCTCGCCATCCTGCTAAAAGCGATGGAAAACTGATTCGTCAACTGTTCACCAACGGTTTTCATACGACGGTTGCCCAAGTGATCAATGTCATCAGGGCCACGCAACCCCTTGCGCATTTCTATTAGGTAGCGGATTACATGAACGAAATCTTCTGTTGTTAAAACAGTATGATCGAGTTCCACATCCAGGTTAAACTGCTTATTAAGACGGTAGCGGCCGACCTTTCCGAGGTCATACCGTTTCGGGCTGAAAAACATTCTCTCAATAAACTTTTGAGCTGTTTCAAGGTTGGGCGGCTCTCCGGAACGGAGATGCTGGTACATCAGAATAAGTGCTTCATCAGTGTTGTGCGTGGGATCCTTCTGCATGGTGTTAAGAAGCAATTCCCCAGCCAAATCATCAATGGGGGAAGCACTTTCAAGCTCCTTGATTCCGGCATTTTTCAAATCGTTAAGAAGTTCAACGGTGAGTTCAGTTCGGCTTTCGGCCAGAATTTCACCTGTTTCAGTGTCTATAAGATCTTCCACAAGGACTTTGCCGATGAGTTTCTTCAATGTTTTTGCATTAAGTTTTGCTTTTTTGGAAAGTCCGAAAACTCTGAAAATATCAGAATCAGTGGAAAAACCTAGCGTCCTGAGGAGCGAGGTAACAGGGAATTTCCGGCGTCTATCTATAATAACGTAGAGACAATCTTGGATATCGGTTGTGAAATCAATCCAGGATCCCCGGAATGGAATCACCCTTCCCTGATAGAGCCGCGTACCATTGGGATGAGTGTATTCGTCAAAAAAGACACCAGGCGAGCGTTGCAACTGACTCACAATTACGCGCTCAGCACCATTGATGATAAACGTACCTCTATTGGTCATGAAGGGGATATTTCCGAAGTAAACTTCCTGCTCAATGGAATGAGCATACTTGGAACGATCAAACTCATCTGTAATATGGAGAATAAGCCGAACCTTCAGAGGGACAGCATAGGTGACGCCCCGCTCCATACACTCTTCCGGACTGTACTTTGATATACCAAAGTAATAGCTCTTATATTCGAGAATATAGTTCTTGTGCGTATCCTCAATGGGAAAGATGTTCCCCAAAACTTCGTGAAGCCCGTGGGGGGCGCGTTGATCTTCCGGTGTATCAAGCTGCAAAAAATTCTTGAATGAATCTACCTGAACACCAAGTAAGTCTGGCATTGGTAAGACAGAGGAGATATGGGAAAATGAATGTCTGTTCATGGTCTGGTTATGTGCCAAGACTATACTCTCCTTCTCGAATTGTTGTAAAAACCACTAATTCCTGAAAAAAACAAGAAATGCTACTTCAGTTCGACAGTAGCCCCAGCTTCTTCCAACTTAGTCTTTATCTCTTCAGCTTCCGCTTTGGCAACACCTTCTTTAATAGGTTTGGGCGCACCTTCCACGAGATCTTTGGCCTCTTTCAGACCAAGCTCTGTGATGGTGCGAACAACCTTGATCACTTGGATCTTTTTATCGCCCGCTGAAGCTAGAACGACGTTAAAGCTATCCTTCTCTTCTTCAGCGGCAGCTTCCCCGGCAGCCGGAGCAGCGGCAACTGCTACAGGCGCTGCAGCAGTAACACCAAACTTATCTTCGATTTCACTGATGAGCTCTGAGACTTCTAGCATGTTAGCTTTCTCAAGATAATCGAGCACATCAGTACGTGAAACTTTAGCCATGGTTTTATTCCTCTCTATCTGTTACTCGGATTTTGAACCCTTAAGATTGTTCAACACATTAACAAAACTTGACATTGAGCCTCTGAGCGTAGATGCGAGTTTTGACATTGGCGATGAAAGCCCGCCCACAAGTTTTCCAAGCAAAATTTCCTTGGATGGCAGATTTGCCACCGAATCAAAAACAGCTTTGTCCATGAGCTTTCCCTCAAAAATGAAAGCTTTGAGCTCTGGCAAATCGTGCTCTTTTCTGAATTGTTTAATGATACGTGCCGGAACAGTAGGATCATCATAACTGAGTGCCACAGCGGTCGGCCCGTCAAAAACATCTTTCAAATCTTCAAGGCCGGCCTTTTCTGCAGACAGCTTCGCAAGGGTATTCTTGATTACACGGAACTCCACATGGTCAGCGGTAAATTTGCTCCTCAGTTCAGTAATATCTTTCACGTTCAAACCGAGATAATCAGTGAAATAGATGCCTGCCGCCCCTTGAAACTTTGAGGTTATTGAATCAACAGTTTCGATATTTTGCTGGTTTGGCATCTTTAATTCAGGCCTTGAACGCTCTGTCTACTTTGATTCCGGGTCCCATGGTTGATGAGACAGTTATTTTTTTCAGATAAGTGCCCTTTACCGCTGCCGGCTTAGCTCTCATAATAGTTGAAAGAACTGATCTAAGATTCTGCACAAGTTGATCTTCTTCAAATGATTTTTTACCTATTGGCGCGTGAATGATTCCATTCTTGTCTACACGAATTTCAATCCTGCCTGCCTTGATTTCCCTAACAGCAGCGGCAACATCCTTGGTGACTGTACCACTTTTTGGATTTGGCATAAGTCCTTTTGGACCAAGTACCTTACCCAGTTTCCCGAGTTGCGGCATCAAATCTGGTGTCGCAACGATGACATCCATTTCATTCCATCCGGACTCAAGCTTGGCGAGAAATTCATCGCTGCCGGCGTAATCAGCACCGGCTTCCTCGGCAGCCTTGAGTTCTGGACCGGATGCCAAAGCCAAAACGCTTACCTGTTTTCCACTACCATGAGGAAGAGATGTGGTAACACGAATATTCTGATCGGAATGGCGTGGATCAACACCGAGATTCACCGCTATTTCTATGGTTTCGTCAAACTTAGTATCAGCTGCACTCTTTAAGAGTCCTACAGCATCCTCTACAGAATATTCTTTCATTCGATCCACTAATTCAGCTGAACTTTTATATCTTTTTCCGTTTTGCATCCTTAAACGACCTCTAGGCCCATACTACGTGCAGTACCCCGGATCATCTCCATGGCAGTCTCAACCGTATTGGCATTTAAGTCAGCCATTTTTGTTTCAGCTATCTGTCTCAAATCATTTTCCGAGACTTGGCCGACCTTCTCCTTGTTGGGTTCACCTGAACCTTTATCAATCCTTGCTGCCTGTTTGAGCAAAATAGCCGCCGGCGGTGTTTTTGTTATAAATGTGAATGAACGATCTTCAAAAACCGTGATCTCAACCGGAATGATAGTTCCCATCTTTTCCTTGGTCTGTTCGTTGAACGTTTTGCAGAAGTCCATAATATTGATACCGTGCTGGCCAAGGGCTGGGCCTACGGGAGGAGCCGGATTTGCCTGCCCCGCGGGAACCTGAAGCTTGATCATTGTAAGGACGTTTTTAGCCATTCTTATTGTGCATGTTTAGCGTGTTCAACCTGTAGATAATCGAGCTCTAATGGAGTGGACCGGCCGAAGATAGACACCATAACTTTAACCTTCTGCTTCTCCTCGTTTGTTTCAGTGACAGATCCTTCAAAATCAACAAAAGGGCCATCAATGATTTTTACTACTTCATCCCTTCGAAAACGAGTGAGCATAACTTCTTGCCCCTCCTTGACTTCCACTTCACCAAGAATCCTGTTTACTTCTTCCGGCTTTAGGGATTCGGGTTCGCCCTTTGGCCCCACAAAACTCATGACACCAGAAATGTTTTCCACATAATAGCGACTTTCATTATCCATTTCCATTTTGACCAACACATAGCCGGGATAGAACACACGGTCTTTCACAACCTTTTTCCCGCTTCTCATTTCCACCACATTTTCCGAGGGAACTAAGACTTCCTCTATTTTTCCGTTGTCACTACCGGCCGTAATCTCACTCATTATGGCATCGCGGATTTTCTTCTCTTTACCCGACAGAACCCTTACCGAATACCACTCCATTTCATAACACCACATTCACAATTCTGGAGAGAAAAAAATCGATCACAAAAAGAAAAATACCGAGAATCAGCGATAGTCCGAGGACAACCATGGTAGAACCACGAAGCTCATCCCATGTTGGCCAGGACACTTTCTTCATCTCGAACTGAACACCGTTCATAAAATCTTTGATCTTCTTAATCACGCCTCAATACGTCATTCTCAGTTGCAGGTGAGGCAGGACTTGAACCCGCAACCGCCGGTTTTGGAGACCGGTGCTCTACCAGTTGAGCTACTCACCTATTATTCTCCATAAATAGAGATGGGAAATAAACGCTCTGAACACCTTTTTTCATCTCAACAATACTTCCTACTTAGTTTCTTTATGAAGTGTATGCGCCCTGCAGCCGGGACAGTATTTTTTGTAAGTAACACGATCCGGATGTAGACGTTTATTCTTTGACATAGTGTAGTTGCGCCGATGGCACTCCGGACATTCCAGTGTCAGCAAATCTCTTTTGCTGTTCGCGCCCACCTATCTACTCCACAATGTCAGTCACAACACCAGCACCAACTGTACGACCACCTTCACGTATGGCAAAACGTAATTCTTTCTCCATAGCAATTGGTGATATGAGCTCAACATCCAAAGTTACACTATCACCAGGCATCACCATCTCCGTACCCTCAGGCAATGTCGATACTCCCGTCACATCTGTCGTGCGAAAGAAAAACTGAGGACGATATCCATTGAAAAACGGCGTGTGTC
>SCKS01000038.1 GCA_004124465.1 Fidelibacterota bacterium | reverse complement strand
GGCGGAGCCGGTGTTGCACTGTTAACGGGCGGGATTTCAACGGGCCTTGCTTTATTTATGGCGGGATTGCTTTTTCTTAACCTCGGTATTTTCGCCGCAGAGCTTACTACTTCAAGACTGACTGATGACGCTCGGACCGCCGCTCAGATGATCCTTCGTGGGCGGTATGCGGCACCCTTCTGGACGGCAATCGGGCTAACAAGAATCATCCCTCTGATTATTCTGTTTGTCGGCATGATGGTTGTTCCGATTCAGATCTCTATGCTGGTACTTCTAGCTGGAATTCTTGTAACGGAACATATCTGGATTAGAGTCCCTCAGCTGATAGCCTTGAGTTAACCTGTGACAACCAGTCTGAAAAAATCGTTAATAGAAAAAACTTGCGAATCGCTGGGAATTTTGGAAACCATTGAACCGACCCCAGGTGACCTGTCCGTTTCTGAAGGTGATTTTTCCAAATATCCGCCACCGGAAGAGTGGCATGACTGGACGGAATATGACGCTGGTGCCTGGCCTCGGCGGGAAAAGAAAAATTATTCCATTGTTCCCACTACTTGTTTTAACTGCGAATCCGCCTGCGGTATGCTGGCTTACGTGGACAAGGAGTCAGGTAATGTCCGGAAATTTGAAGGAAACCCTCACCACCCAGCCAGCCGGGGGCGCAACTGTGCCAAAGGCCCTGCCACCATTAACCAGATCAATGATGAGGAGCGTATTCTATATCCTCTGAAAAGAAAAGGGGAGAGAGGGTCTGGTCAGTGGGAGCAAGTATCCTGGGAAGACGCCTTGGACGACATCGCTGGACGGATACACAATTCCCTGAAAGCAAAGCGTCACAACTCCGTTGTTTATCATGTAGGTCGCCCGGGACACGAGGGTTATGCCGAGCGAGTAATCCAGGCCTGGGGCGTGGACGGCCACAATTCACACACAAACATCTGCTCCGCCGGCGCCCGGACAGGGTACGCCCTGTGGCAATTTTTTGACCGCCCGTCTCCCGATCACGCCAATGCTAAGGCCATTTTACTTATCAGTTCCCACCTTGAAACGGGCCACTATTTCAATCCACATGCCCAGCGGATTATTGAGGGGATGATGAACGGAGCAAAACTTATTGTGATGGATCCGCGCCTCTCCAATACAGCCAGTATGGCCGATATCTGGCTGCCAACATATCCTGGATCGGAGGCTGCCGTTCTGCTGTCTATTGCAAAGATCATCCTGGATGAAGATGCCTACGATAGACAATTCATGGAGACGTGGGTGAACTGGCACGACTATCTTCAGAAAGTCCATCCCGGGGATGATGTCATCTTCGACAATTTCATCAAACGGATAAAGGAGGAATATGTAGAATTCACTCCGGAATTTGCCGCCCGGGAAGCCGGGGTGGAGGCGGAAAAAATTGTTGAAGCTGCACGGCACGTGGCTAAAGCGGGTACCCAGCTGGCAACCCACAACTGGCGTTCAGCGGGAAGCGGTAATTTAGGTGGCTGGCAGGTGGCCCGGTGTCTCCATTTTCTTAACGTTCTGACCGGGAGTGTGGGTACGGAGGGGGGGACCTCACCAAGCGGATGGAACAAGTTCAAACCAACATTTTTTGATACACCACCAAAACAAAAATTCTGGAATGTGCTCCAGTATCCCATGGAATATCCCCTGGCCCATCATGAACTGAGTTTTCTTCTTCCGCACTTCCTTAAAGAAGGCAGGGGAGAGCTAGATGTTTACTTTACCCGTGTTTTCAATCCTGTCTGGACCTACCCAGATGGGTTCAGCTGGATCGAGGCACTGCGAGATGAGTCCAAAATCAAATGTCATGTTGCCCTGACACCCACCTGGAACGAGACAGCCTATTGGGCCGATTATGTTCTGCCCATGGGCCATGCTAGCGAACGTCACGATCTCAACTCCTATGAAACACATTCCTCTGTCTGGATCGCTTTTCGCCAGCCGGTGTTGAGAGAGTATGCTCGGCGGGAAGGGAGAGAAGTTCAGTTCACCCACGAGGTGAACCCCGGTGAGGTGTGGGAAGAGGATGAATTCTGGATCGAGCTTTCTTGGAAGATGGACCCCGATGAATCGTTGGGTATACGGGACCATTTTAAGTCTCCTTACCGGAATGGTGAAAAGATCAATATAGATGAATATTATCAATACATTTTCGAAAATGTTCCCGGACTACCCGAAACGGCACAGAATGAAAATCTTTCCCCCTTGGAATACATGCGCAAATACGGTGCTTTTGAAATAGAATCTTCTTCTTATTCCAAACATCTGAGTGGTGTCGATAGTGAGGGTGCTGAAATGAATGAATTCGGGCAGTTCGTCAAAGAAGGTAAAGTAGTTGCGGTTCGTGACAATGGTATAGCTGTGGCGGGGTTTCCCACGCCATCAAAAAAACAGGAATTCTATTCCGATACCATGGCTCAATGGAAGTGGAATGACCATACAATTCCAGGTTACATAAAGAGTCATATCCATCCAGACAGCCTAGATCGATCAAGGAATGAGTTTGTGTTGGTGCCCACATTCCGTTTGCCCACACTAATTCACAGCAGGTCAGGTAATGCCAAATGGCTGGCGGAGATTTCACACCGGAACCCAGTCTGGATGCACCCAAAGACAGCGGCCCACATCGGATTGAAGCGGTCAGGTGATCTTGTGAAAGTTGAAACAGATATTGGTTATTTTATCGATAAGGTGTGGATCACGGAAGCCATCAAACCTGACGTGGTGGCCTGTTCCCACCATACAGGCCGCTGGCGCAGGTCACAGGATCCCTCGGGCAACAGCTGGATGACCAGTACGGTAAAAATGGAAGAGTCACAGGATGGCAAATGGAAGATGAAACTTTCGGAGTTGGTTCAGCCCTTTGAAAGCGGTGATTCAGATTCAAAACGGATCTGGTGGAGAGATGGTGGTGTTCACCAGAATATTACATTCCCTGTCCATCCGGACCCTATTTCAGGGATGCATTGCTGGCATCAGAAGGTGAGACTCTCCCTTCCTGGCCCAAATGAGAAATATGGAGATATTCAGGTGGACACGAACAGGTCCTTTGAAATCTACAAAGAGTGGTTGAAGATGGCTCGTCCTGGCCCTGGTCCCAACGGCCTGCGCCGGCCACTTTGGATGGCGAGAACACTCCGGCCGGCTGATGAAACCTACTATTCAGATTAGGAGATTGGGCACTATATTGAAACAAATCTCGTGATCTTAAACATTATCTATTGGGCCACTCAACGTAAGTGGCTGCTTATCTCTCTTTTTCTCGCTACCGTTCTATACCTGTTGCCTACGCCGCAAGGCTTGACGGCTGCAGGGTACCATACCATCATCATTGTTCTTTCCACCATTCTTCTGATCATTTTTGAGCCCATCCCGCTCCCAGCAGTGGCTATGCTTATTCTCGTATTCCAGGTGCTGTTCGGAATCGCTACACCAAACCAGGTTGCATCTTCTTTTATGAGTGATGCAGTTTTTTTTATTATGGGGTCCCTCATGCTGGCAGTGGCCATCGTTTCTCAGGATCTGGATACGCGACTTGCCTTGGGAATTATCAATATTACAGGGCACAAGACCTGGCGTATCATCGCCGGTTTCGTTGCTGTTTGTGCACTGCTGTCATCATTTATCGGTGAACATACAGTGACAGCCATGATGATGCCTGTAGGTTTGACGCTGGTAAGACACACCAGTCGCGATCCAAAAAAGGTCGCTGGACTCACTTCTCTCATCCTTTTTTCAATTGCATACGGCAGTGCCATGGGTTCCATAGGGACACCTTCCGGCGGCGGCAGGAACGTCATTATGATCGGCTATCTGTCACAGTTTGGTATGGGAAATCTCACCTATCTGGATTGGATGAAATATGCCTACCCCATACTTCTTATTGAGATTCCTCTCGCCATCATGATTCTTTGGTGGACATTTCGCCCTGAAAAAATGATTCTTGATTCAGCTGTGAGAAAACTGAAGGTACAGGTTGCAAGATCCGGCCAGATTACGGGAAGTCAGATAACTGCTATGGGAGTGTTTGTCTTAGTCTTTCTTGGGTGGGTTTTTCTCAGCCCAAAGATTGGTCTTGGCATTGTGGCGCTCATGGGTGTTGTTTTATATCTTGCCATGGGTCTGGTGGAGTGGCAAGATTTGAACCGGAATACCAACTGGGGTGTCATCATGCTTTTTGGTTCGGCCATCTCTATCGGGATTCAAATGAAGGATACCGGCGCAGCGCTCTGGGTGGCGAACAATGTTATCGAAGGACTCCAAGTGATTACCTCCAATGTTGATTTTTCCAGATCTTTCGTCTCGATTTTTCTCACTGCGGGATTGACAAATATTCTCAGTAATGCAGCTACGGTCGCTGTGCTTGGACCGATTGTTTTGAACATGGGCGGTAATGCAGTTATGGTTGCACTCTCAACCGCATTAGCCTCGGCGTTCGCCTATCTCACTGTTGTGGCATCCCCAACCTGCATGATCATTCATTCCAGCGGACTGGTAAAACCGTCGGATTATCTCAGGGCTGGCTGGAAAATGACTGTTATGTCCATTACTGTCTTGCTGCTTTTTATTCATCTGTTTTGGCCCTTAATGGGATAATTGTATATTGAACAAATGAAACCGACATTACTTATGATGTCAAAAACTCCATTCGTAATCCCAATAAGGTTATGAAGTTCCTCTTAGCGGTCAGCAGTCAGGAATTTTCCGAATCCACCCTGCGGATGGGGTCAAAGGTAGCCAAGTCATTCGGCGCTCAGTTGGCGGTGGTCTATGTAGGTCCTAAGCCGAAAGAACTTTACGCCGGCCGAGTTTCCCTTGCCCGGGATACGTTGGCAAAGTGGGAGATCTATCACCCTGGGATTGAAGTGTTGAGGTGGGCATTCGACGATCTCAAAACATCCGGTTTTCTGGAGAATTCGGATGATAACGGATTCAATCCTCTCAACATGGTAGAGGAGAAAGATCGATACCGGATGGCCTTGCCCGGAAGCTATGGTCAGGATATAGATCTCATTTTGCGGGAAGGTGACATTATCGATGAACTCCGCCGGGAGTGTAGTGAGGATGAATATACAGTGTCTATTATAGGGGGAAGCAAAGGGAGGAATATGGCCCACGATCTGCTCCAGTATCTCCCCACTTCTGTGCTGGTGATGAAGAATGTAAACCTAGACCATCACTACAGAATTCTTCTTTGTGTAGATGACTCCTCCGCTACCGACCGGGCTGTCCGCTTCGGTGCCACGATTGCAAAACAGATGAACTTTCCTGTTACTATCATGACCGTCTCAAAGACAGAAGAATTTGGGCCAGGTTACAGCGGGGCGGCAGAAGCAGCATCGCAACATCTTGAGTCTCAACAGGTAGATCATGAACAGAAATTCATCACGGGCGATCCGGTTAATTCTTTTATTGAAACGGCTGGTGAAGATCATCTCATTGTTATGGGTTCCTCCAGCAAGTCCGCCCTTGCTAAATTCTTTTTGGGAAGCAAACCAATGAAAACTCTGGAAAAAGCCAATTGCCCAATTCTTGTAGTGAGGGATAAGTGATGTTGAAGGGCAGCTGGAAAGAACGTTATGGAGACTGGGCGCTGGTGACAGGAGCTTCTGCCGGTATCGGTGAGGAGTTCTGTCGTCAGCTCGCTGAAAAAGGAATGAACATTATTTTGGTAGCACGCCGAGGAGACCGCCTGAAGGAGCTGGGGGAAGAGCTTTCATTGAATTTTGGCGTCAGTACCCGGGAGGTACCCATGGACCTCATTTTACCGGACGCTGCTGAAAAAATCGACAATGCAGTTGCTGATCTTGAGGTGGGACTGCTAGTTAACAATGCGGGCTTTGGCCATTTGGGACGTTTCCACAAGAAAAGTGCCGACCGGGACGCAGATATGATTAAGCTCAACTGTCTTGCTCCTGTGGAGCTGACACATAAATTCCTGCCGAAAATGGTCGACCGAGGGCAGGGTGCTGTTATTTTTGTGGCATCCACGGCCGCTTATCAGGCAACACCTTTTTTCTCTGTTTACAGTGCTACCAAGGTATTTAACCTTTTCCTGGGCGAAGGGCTTTGGCAGGAATACAAGAAATTGGGTATTGATGCCATGGCTCTCTCGCCAGGCTACACAAAAACAGAATTTCAAAAAGCAGCGGGACTGAATGAAGATGTGGGTGGGATTCTTTGGGAGACCCCTGATAATGTTGTGAGAACAGCTCTGAAAAACCTGGGGAAAAAACCGTCTGTCATTCATGGTGGCTTGAATCGGTTCCTGGCATTTTCTGGACGTATATTCCCAAGGAAATGGTCTATTGCGGTGGCGGGAATGGTTTCAAAATCCCGGCCTTAAACCGTGTGCAGATTTCTGGCTTATCGAGGTGGTCCCATTCAGATGGATAAGCTGCTCTACCGACCTGAGAATTCTCTTATTAATCAAAGTTTCATGGCAAGGGAGAGAGAGGAGCCGCTCAATGGTGACGGTTTTGGTGTTGGGTGGTACACACCTGAAATAGAACCGACACCAGCAGTATTCACATCCATCCAGCCGGCCTGGAACAATAGAAACCTCAAGAATCTTTCTCCAAAAATCTGTTCAAGTTCAATTTTTGCACACGTCCGGGCCGCAACACACGGAAGAGTCTCGGAAGCAAACTGTCACCCTTTTCAGTACGGGAAACTTCTTTTTATGCACAATGGCGCCATTGCCGGTTTTAATGTTATCAAGCGGGCGCTCAGGATGCGCCTGTCCGACGGCATCTACGACTGGATCAAAGGAGATACCGATTCAGAGCATTTTTTTGCTCTAATTTTGCAACATCTTGATGCCCATGCGAAACTGACAGTGGGTGAAATTGCTGATGCGTTCATCAAAGCTCTGGTGGAACTGACAGAATTATTGAATGAGCACAGCATCGACCATCCTTTTTATATGAATGGTTTGTTAAGTGACGGGGAGCGGATTGTAGCAAGCCGTTATGTTTCTGATGAAAATGTAGAGCCTCACACCCTTTATTTTTCAGACCGGGGAGGTTTTGAGTGCGATGACGGAATCTGCCATATCGTTCATGGAAAATCGGAGAATGATTGTATTATGATTGTATCAGAGAAGTTGACAGATGTAGCCGAAGATTGGCACCCCGTTCCCAAAAATCATATGGTTATGCTGGATAAGGATTTAAGTCAGTCACTGAAACCTATTGAACTATGACTGTCTGAGATATGCCGTGGACCACGGAAAATATTCATCTCCTTTTCCTTCATTTTCCTATAGCACTTTTTTCAACAGGATGGGCTTGCGACTTTATTGGAGTTTCATTCAGCAACCGGTCGGCTACTGATGCTGGGTGGTGGTGCTTGCTTTTTGGCCTGGTCAGTTCACTGTTTGCTGTGGGAACCGGCTTTCTCGCTGACCGTCTGTACGGCCACATGACACTCCCTTTCCCATTTTTCGAGACACACGGCGCTCTGCAGATAACTGCCTGTCTAATTTTTCTTGGCCTGTTTATCTTGCGCTTCAGGAATGGTCAGCGGCTACCGGAAGGGAATCTCCGTTCTGTTTATCTTTTAGTAGCTGGCGTCGCTGTGGGTTTGCTTTTCTACGGCGCCCATCTGGGTGCACAGCTGTCCGGCCGGATCTAAGGTGATTGGACCGGCCGCATACTCCCAATACAGTCCATTATAACAATTGCCGGCATGAAATTTGATCACATTCTCTGCCACTATTCAGAAATTGGCCTCAAAGGTAAAAATAGAAGATTCTTTGAGGATCGGCTTCGGAAAAATATTCTAGAAGCAATAAAGATCCGTTGTGTCGATTCATCTGTATCGGTCAAGCGTTATCACGGAAGATTGGTTATTGAATTGAAGCAAAAGGGCGCGGACTTGGATTGCATCAAGGAGGCACTGAAAGATGTCACGGGACTTGCTTACTTTGCACCAGCATTCGAATCGAAGCAAGATTTGAATATCCTCAAGAAAGACGCACACGCATTATTCTCCGATGCAAACTTTGAATCATTCCGAATAACTGCCCGGCGCGGCAGCAGTAACATTCCGTTGAAAGTGAGAACGGTAAATGATGAAGTGGGTACCCATATTGTTGACACCATGAATAAAAAGGTTAACCTTACTCAACCGGACGCCAACTGTTACGTCGATATGTTTGAAGACAAAGCATTCGTATATCCTGAAAGAATTCCCGGTCAGGGAGGTTTGCCGGTGGGCGTTAGCGGAAAGGTGATTGCCATGCTTTCCGGTGGTATCGATTCCCCTGTGGCGGCCTATCTGGCCATGAAGCGGGGTGCCACAGTTATATTTGTACACTTTCACTCGGTGCCATATACGACACCGGCATCCATTGAGAAAGTGCGGGAAATGATTACCACACTGAACCGCTTCCAGTTTAGGTCGAAACTTTATCTGGTTGAACTGGCTCCCATTCAGAAACAGATCATGACGGACACAGCGCCCCGGTACAGAGTTCTCCTCTATCGCCGGTTCATGTTCAGGATTGCTGAGCAAATTGCCGGGAAAGAAAACGCCCACGCACTGGTCACAGGAGAATCACTGGGGCAGGTTGCTTCACAGACCCTGGAAAACATGGAAGCAGTAGGACGGGTAACGGATATGTCCATCCTCCGTCCTCTCATTGGATTTGATAAACAGGAGATCATAGACAGAGCACAGGACATTGGCACCTACGATATCTCTATCCAGCCTGATCAGGACTGCTGTTCGCTCTTTGTCCCCAAACGTCCTGCCACGAAAGCCCGATCTGAACAGTTAATAAAGCAAGAAAACTCACTTAACGTTGAAAAACTTGTTGAAGCAGGTGTGGAATCAGCTTCAGATGAAATTATCGACTGAAGAATACCTTGAACTGACTGAATAGCCTTTGGGAAAACTGATCTCACCCAGGGCGCCCGCAGGGAGTGTGATTTTCTTTCGGTTCTCCAGAATTAGCAGATAGGTGCCGGGCTGAGTAAGGTTTGATTTATCCAACAGCCTGTTATCAACCCGCACCTGGGAACCTTAACTTACTTTCTACCGGTTGTTAGTCCGTGGAACACTACAGTTACCATAACGATGGCACCTCCTGCCAGGGCCCATTTACCGGGCACTTCACCCTGCAAAAGAAATACCCACAGTGGGTTGAGGATAGGTTCCAGCATGGTGATGAGTACAGCCTGAAAAGCCCGTACCTTCTGAATAGCTTTAGCATAGAGTACATAAGAGATTCCCAGTTGAAAGGTCCCCAGTGCAACAAGCATTAGGATACCGTTGATTTCCGGAAGTTCTTCTTTGAAAAAAAAGGGGAGGCCTATAACAGCCGCCAGAAGATTGCCCAGGAAAACAGATTCCACCGGTGATCCCCGTTTCTGTTTTCGGAGAAAGAGTGTCATCCACGCGAAACTCAGGCCGCTCAGTACCGCCAGTACATTTCCCCAAAAACCTTCTGGCGATAGCCTCTCTATAAAGAAGATAGAGATCCCCACCATAACAATTCCAACGGCCAGCCAGTCTTTGCCGGATGCTTTTTCCTTTAGGAACCACGGTCCAAAAATGATGACATAAATGGGAGCGGTGTACATAAGAAGAACGACATTTGCCGCCGTGGTGAGCTTGTTGGCAATGACGTAGAGTATCACCGCCCCGGCATAGCAGACAGCACCGCCCAATTGAGGGAGCGACCAGGTTAACTCAGGTTTCCTGATTACAATGAGGATGACCGTCGCGGCAATAAGGCTTCGCATTCCTGCGATGGCCACCGGATGCCAATGGATACCCTTCACAAGGAATCCGCCAGTGCTCCAAAGAAGAGCCGTCACAACAAGCATGAGATAGGGGAGGGACGACTTCAGTGGTCTGTCTTTCATAGTACCTGAATGGACAGGCAATATAGCTCCCGCTCTCAACTTTAGTCAATTATCCAGACTTGTAAATCAAAATTCGTTTTTATTCAGTCTCATGGTAAATTTGGAGGTGGTTTTTTCCCCCAAGACTTAAAACATAAGGGAGTCGTCTGTGAAATGGGATAAGGAGAAATTTCTCAAGGAAATGCGGAAGAACACTTCCAGGGAAGTCGCCAAGGTCGGTGAAATGCTGTGCGATTTCTCTGAGAAGGACGCTGATGAGGTTTCCTGGGGCCGAGGCGACGAATACGGCACGATGACCTATAAATCCAAGTCGGACTTTGGCCTCATTTCTCTTTTCCAGATTACGTCAAAGGGACAGATCAAGTTCTGTCTCAACGTGCTTCGGCAAAAAGATGTGCCTAAGAACATTATGCGAGATTTTGTCATTAAACTTGAAGCCAACTTTCTGAGAGATTACGATAAAGTGAATTATCCCATCGACAGTCTTGAGAATATGGGTGAGCTCTTTACAACAGGCGCCCAGATAGACAAACTGATGCAATGCATTGAAGGAATCGCCTATCGTTTGAGGCAGTGAACCCGAATTCATATTTCATTCTTATGGCCCTTCTGGCTGTTGCCGGCTGGGCCTTTTCATTTTATTTCCTTAGGGTCCTGGATGGAAAGATGAGTCCCAGTGCGTGGTGGTTCCCCGCAGTTTTCCGCATGTCCGAAGGGGGCTGTCAAACTCTGGTGGAAACACCCTACGGCAGAATACTCCGTAAACCGAATGCATTTTGGGGGAATCTCTATTATCCCTTTATGCTGATAGTTATCGGTTTTTCGGGAGCGGAACTGATTGACAGATCACTTCTTTTGATTCCAGCTCTGTTTGCCATGATGCTGAGCCTCTACCTTTTGTGGGGACTTTACAGGCTTAGAACACCTTGCCCAGTCTGTTTTGCTACGCACACTGTCAATTTTCTGATTCTGATTCTGGCCGGGAGGACGTTGTGACATACTTGTTGTGGCTCTTTTTTTTTATTGTTATCATCTTTCTCAGCGGCGTTTTTGTCTGGTCACTGAAGCGTGAACCTGACGAGAATGAACTGAAAGAGTCTGACCTGGAAGAGTGGAACTGTCCCTCCTGTGGTTTCACCGTTCAGATGGGGACGGAATGCATCTATTGCGGTGAGAAAAAACCGGCCGAGAGGGGAGAGCAGTGAAAAAAAATCTATTCGAGCCGACAACGTTTGTCTCAAACATCATTTTATTCTTAATGACTCTTGTCTTAGGGCAGAAGATATCAGATGTTTACCGGCAAAGTTTTCACCCGTTTCATCTTCATCTCAGCTGGTCTTTTTATGCCGTAGCGGTGGGATCCATCATAGGCGCTCTTTTCCACGGCTTTGGTCCACATTTCTCAAAACTGACGCGGGAGTGGATATGGAAAGGGGCTCTGATATGTATGGGGTTCACCACATTTTTCCTCATGATGGCGGGAGTTTCGGCGGTAATGTCTTATGATTACTACAGGATCATCATGTGGGTGGCCGTCATTGGTCTCGTTCTCTATGGGTGGCAAACGGTAAAATTTGCTGGGTTCGGCCATTCAGTGAAGTTCATAGCTATAGGAATGATTTTTATCTTCACGGCATTCGCAACACTTTACTGGCGGCAGGCTCATCCCGGATCCGGTTATCTCTTCGCTGGGGTGCTCCTTACTGTTGCTTCTGGTGGCTTGTGGGCCACGGGATGGTCCATTCACAAACAGTTCAACCACAACGACCTTTTTCACGTTATCCAGATGGTTTGTCTCTGGTTGCTCTACCAGGGCGGTGTCATGACCGTGACGGCCCAGCTACCTCGCTGATATTTACTCAATCCGGCAAAAAAGAGCCTATAGAATTAAGAGGCCGGTCGTCGTAATTTCACTATTACGGAATTCCCCAGCATGAATGTGAAACTGAAAGAAATCAACTCGTACACCCGGCAGGTCACGGTCTCTGTGCCGTGGGGAGACCTGGAGTCTGCCTTTGAGGCACATATACGCCGGTTTTCGAAAAAGGTGCGTATGCCCGGCTTCAGGAAAGGAAAAGTTCCTCAGAAAGTAGTCATTCAGAACTTTGGGCCAGAGTTGGAGGCTGAATTTGCTCAGGATTCCATCGAAATCCATTATGCGGAGGCGCTACAGGAACATAAAATTGTTCCCGTAAACCGTGCAAAAATAGAGGATCTGCAATTCTCCAAAGGTAGTTCATTAAATTTCAAAGCCACGGTGGAAGTTGAGCCTGCGATCAAACTGCCTAAGTACAACCGCAAGATGAAGGTTAAGAAAAATGTTTACGTTCCCGATAATACTGATGTGGATGCTTATATCGAAGAGGTCCGCCGGCAGTTTGCCGAAGTGAGGACGATAGAAGAGGGATCAATTGACGGTCATCTTCTTTTGGTGGATATGCAGGAGATGGACAGTTCCGGCGTCCCCATCATCGGGAAGAAGGTGGAGGACCGCTATATTAAAGTGGGCGATGGCGTTTTCGGCGGTACCAATCTGAGCCGCCTTACCGGTCTAAAGGTGGGAGATACCACCTTTGTAGAAGCAGAGACTACCAAGGAGGGCGGCCTCACCAAGTACGAGCTCACAATAAAAAATGTTCAGGAAGAAGTTTTCCCGGAGATGAATGAAGAATTCATCAAAAAGATCGATAGTGAAGCCACTGACGAGACCTCTTTCAAGGAAAACGTTATGAAAAGTATCCAGGAAAGGCTGGATAGAGATGCGGAAGGTCAACTCAATGAAGCGATCATAGATTATTTTCTCCAGTCAACGGACTTGGAGCCACCACCGTCCATGGTTGACAATTATATTGAGCACTCCATAGAGCAAGCGAAGTCCAACAACGGGGAAACCTTTGATGAAGATAAATACAGGAACGAGGCCCGTCCGTCCGTTGTTAGAAGCATTAAATGGGTTCTTATTCGCAAAGCACTTATTAAAGGTGAACAACTTTGGATTCCTGATGAGGAGGTTGATGAACACATCGACAAGATCCTCAAATCGACGGAAGATGAGAAGGGGCAGATCAGGCGCTATTATAAAAAGTCTTCAAACAAGGAGAAGCTGAGAGACGACCTGCTAGACCGTTCTCTATTCCAGAAATTAAAAGAATATGCAAAAATAAGCGAAGTGACCATCAGCACCAGCGATCTTCGAAAACAACATGAACTTTCCACAGAAGGAGCTTAGTTTAAATCATGACTGAGAAATCTCAGATTATACCCATCGTTGTAGAACAGACAGGTAGAATGGAGCGTGCATACGACATCTATTCACGCCTGCTGAAGGAACGGATTGTATTTATTGGCACTCCTGTGAACGACACCGTAGCGTCCCTCACCATTGCCCAGCTGCTTTTCCTAGAAGCTGAGAGTCCTGATAAGGATATTTCAATCTATATTAACTCTCCGGGTGGCTCTGTCACTGCCGGTCTGGGAATTTTGGATACCATGAACTACATCAAGCCTGATGTGGCCACGATCTGTATGGGGCAAGCATCTAGTATGGGAGCGGTACTGTTGTCAGGAGGGAAAAAGGGTAAGCGGTCGGCGCTTCCTAATTCCCGGGTTATGGTCCATCAGCCGTGGGCCGGCATGCAGGGAACTGCCAGTGATATCCAGATCCATGCCCAGGAACTTTTAGCCATGAAGGAGCGGCTAAACAAGATACTGGCGGATCAGACAGGTCAGACTATAAAGAAGATTACTGACGACACGGACAGGGATTTTTTCATGACGGCTGAGGAAGCGAAAAAGTACGGACTTATCGATCAAGTTCTAAATAAACGGTGATCTTTGTCACAGCGCGTTTGGTTTCAGAGAATTAAGATTAGGCACATGAAGGGATTTTTTTTTAGAAAATATCCATTTATTCTTTTTGTCTGTTTTTCCGTCACACTATCGGCGGAAAGGCCGGCACCGAAACGTATGCAGGCACAGATAGAGTCAGCCGCTATGAAGTTGTGGTTGGAGGGCAAACCGACATTTATTTACAGAGAATCAAACTCGCCTTCGCTCAGGAATTACCGTTCATCATCTTCTGTTTCCATTGTTCTGGTAGATTCTTCCCGGAACGGGTATGGTATGGTGGCTGGTAATACCACACCACTTTCTTATCATCCGGATAACGGCTTTATTGTTGCTTACAGACAATGGATTCGCGATGATCCAACAGCTTCGGGCTACGTGGGAGCCGCCTTTTCAGAGACCGGTGAAAGATTTGCGACGTATTCTCATCTGAATTTCGTTGAGCCGGCCGAGGTAATGGGTCGCT
>SCKS01000037.1 GCA_004124465.1 Fidelibacterota bacterium | reverse complement strand
CCCAATCCGTATTGGTAAAAAGATAATCCAGTTTCCTGTCCCACCAGTCTGTTCCTGAGCGATTGTGAGTGAAATAGGAAGAATTGTCCATTAAATAATCTTCCAGAGCCACCGCTGGTGTATAGTCACCATACAAAGAAGCGAGCCAATCTTGTTCCATGGTATAATCGAGACCATCTCCGCATTGATCTAAGGCTTCACTAGGACATCTGTCCTCATCACAATATTCTGTTTTCTCCGAACCCGGTGGAATGGTGTTAAAATCACCCCCGCCAACAAATGTGGCCCCGATGCCATCAAGCTCATCCAATTCAGACTTAAAGAGCTTTACATGTTTCTCTTTTGTGTCATCTGTAGAGAAAGCCGCTGTATGTACATTCACCACCCAAAAGTTGTCATTTCCTGGAACCTTAATTTTGCATCTGATAATGTTCCTCCGGGCCCAGAAATATTGTGTCAGGGCACTCTGATCACCACGGAGTGCTATCTGAATTCTCTCGGCATCACTAATCTCCCAACGAGAGAGAATCACATTCCCCTGATCCATTCGACCAAGTCCGTCGCTTGGAATAAACTGGCTTTTTAGAATGGGAGCATAGACACCATAGTTCAGTTCTGTATGATCGAGAAGCCACTGTATCTGATCTATGTAAGCAGAGCGTTTGGAGTTCCTATCTACTTCCTGAAGCAACAAGATGTCTGCTCTCATCTCACCCATCTCTCTGGCTATGGTTTCCAGATTCTCAACGACCTCTTTCTCGGTAAGTAGTACACGGTCACCACATGAATCAATATACCAGTCAATTCGGCCCGCGCCGAAACGGATATTCCAAGTAACGACTGTAAGCGAAAGAGTTCTATCGGGTGGTGTTGTTATTTCAGCGGCCTGGTAATAACCCGCCTCTTCCAACTCTTCGAATTGCGTCACCAGCGGCTCACAACTCAGAAAAAAAAGAGCGATTAGACATATGATAACACACATCAGAAAATATAATCTCTCAGTTTGTCAAATAGCTTATGGGTTGCCTCCACATCCTCCATAGCATATTGCTTTATTCCTTCCAAGTTTCCCTCTTTAAACGCTTTTCCTACGGTTGCACCTGTCACCTTTCCTTCCTTTGGAGAAGGGATACCAAAAGAACGGCAAGCAATATCAAAACTGACTCGACCCCGGAAATCCCAATTAGCAAGAAACTGCATAAGATCAATATGGCTTTTATAACTAAACCGGCGAAGATCAGTGAATTTTTGGTTTGTAATCTTGGTCCCGTGATGGGCTGCGCGAACGATTAAAAAAGGGATGTCGAATCCGAGCCCGTTGTAATGCACAAACCGCACCGATTGAGCTGATTCGTGATTCACCACATCAAAGAACCTTTCTAGGGTCCCGTGTTCACTGGACTCGCAGATAACATTATCCCGGTGTGTCCCATCACCTTTAAGCCACCGCATGCCGACGCAAACCACTTCCCCAAAAAAAGGAGACGTGGAACGAATCAATGATTCTGCCTCTGCCGGATCACCTCCGCTCTGTTCAAGTCGTCTCTCTGTCCGCTTAGCCACTTCGGCCTCAACCACCTCGTCCAGTCCCTTTCGGGGAATGGTTTCAATATCCATTATTAGGTAACTCACCAACTAAACCTTCCTTTTGGTCTTCTCAGATCTTATCTCCATCTGTTCGCAATTAAATTTCCAAACATTCCTGGCTATATTCAACTAGTCCATATATGTATAAAGAATCTAGCTTTGAATCCATCTCTTTTTTCAATTATGAAACTTTTTTAACTGGAAAAATGTTCGTAAGTGTAACTTTCAATCAACCGAATCTTCCGTGTAAGGAGACGCCCTAATGAATAAACTTGCCTCCGTCACTCTTGCTGCACTACTACTGCTCGGTTGTGCCGCGAACAATTCACAAGCAAACAGGCTCACACTGGGAACTGTCCAGAAAACAGTTTATGAAGGTGCCAATCAGACCGAAATCATGGAGGCCCTGGGCGCACCGAATATCATTACCAATAATTCAAGCGGCAGAGAAGTGTGGACCTACGACAGAATATCCCGGGAGGTGCAAGCAAGTAGTGGTATGGTAGTAACCTGGTGGAATCCCATAAGCTGGTTGGCCGGTATTGCGTCAGGAAGCTCCTCAAGATCCTCCACCACTTCCAAATCAATTACAGTTCTAATCACTTTTGATGACAACAAACGTGTTACTGACTTCAAGTATCAACGACTTGAATTTTAATTGATGGAAGCTTTTCGTAATCCACAGAGCTCTTTTCTGAAAAGTATGGGGCTCGTCCTTAGAATTTATCTTGCCACTTTTCTCGGTTGTGTCGCCCCTAGGCCGCCCGCTCCACCCACCACCGTGGCCCGTGCCATGGAGACACGTACCTACACTGTTAGCAAAGATCAGGTTATGAAAGCATCCATAAATGTGTTGCAGGATCTCAGCTATACTGTAGATGTCATCAATGTAGAAATGGGGCTTCTCACAGCCAGTAGAACAACACAAGGGAAGCAGGCTCGCTTATCGGAAGATGAAGAGGTGGTCCCGTCCATGCCCACATGGAAAAAAGTTGCTCTCACTGTTGGGGGTGTGTTTCTAATAATTGGAATATTTAGCTTGCTGTTCGGTGGGAAAGATGGCGATAAAAAGGACAGTGGTAATAAAACGCATGTGATTCATCATGGCAGTAATGATAAGGGTCCTGATGGCCCAATAATTCACCGCTATCGAATAACGGTGAACCTCGATGAGGTTGCTGACGGTGAAATTAAAGTGCGCGTCAGCGCACAGGGCGAGGTAGAGCAGGATGGGAACATTCTCCAGACAGGCGGTGTCCATGAGCTTGAGTTTTTTCAACGCTTTTTTGCTAGCCTCAACAAATCTTTTTTTCTAGAAGAGTGATCTTTCTGATTTCACTCCCCTTGCCTTAATTTCAGTACGATGTTCAGACAAATCTGTATACTGATTCTCTGTTTGGCTATCTTCCCGGCAGAAGGGAAAAAAGTCAATATCAAACTTGCGACCCTTGCTGGTCACGGATCCCCCTGGGATCTCCGCTTGCGTGAGATGGGTCAAAATTGGCGTAATGAATCTAACGGTGAGGTTAAGCTCACCATCTACCCCGGCGGTGTTGCAGGTGATGAGTCTGCTGTCATCCGCAAAATGCGTATCGGTCAACTCAACGCAGCATCCTTATCTACCAGCGGCCTCTCCTACATTGTACCGGAATTTGCCGCTGTCACTCATATCCCTCTGCTTTACAATTCCGACGAAGAAAAAGATTACGTTCGTGAACAGTTGAGCCCTGAACTGATTCAAAAACTCGAAGCGAAAGGATATATGTTTATTCACTGGGGAGAGGTGGGTTGGGTGCGCTATTTTGCACAATCACCAGTTACCGTTCCTGATGACTTGAAGAAGCATAAATTATTTATCTGGGCTGATGAAGGCACTGATATTCAAATGTACAAAACTCTTGGTATGAACCCTGTCCCTCTTGCTGCAACCGATCTTACCGTGGCACTCCAGACCAGTATGGTAACCGCCTTTAGTACACCACCGCTAGTTGCTCTTGGAAATCAGTGGTTCGCGGGCGCGAAACATATGGCAGACCTGAAGTGGGCACCCCTCATGGGTGCAACCATTATGCAGAAGAAGGTGTGGGACCAGATCTCACCCAATATACAAGAGCTTATACTAACAGCTTCCAAAGAAGCTGAAATTGAATTGACCGAAGAAATTCGGGAACTGGATGACAAAGCGGTGGAAGTGATGTCCGAGTACGGTCTTGTTGCTCATAAGATTACAAATAAAGAATATGCTGAGTGGGAAGCGATAGTAAAAACAGTCTACCCCTACATTCGCGGGAAGCTTGTCCCTGAAGAAGCGTTCGATAAAGCTGTTCAGCTAAGAGACAATTTTAGAGCTAATCGTTTGTCAAAATAGCTGCTTCTCACTCTTCCTCTCTTTACCTATTAATCTATATATACGATTCGTAGTGGGGTGAATACATTATCTCTTTTATGTGCTGTTCAAGATTTTCTGGGCGAGGCTGCGACGCTAAATCGGAGTTATACACTTCTAGCGCAACAGCCAATGCAATCCGTTTAGAGACATTTCTGATCTCAGCTAGAGCCGGGTAAAGCGCTCCCTTTTCAAGATTTTTATACTCCATCATGTCAGCCAGTGCGTGGGCAGCCACAAGAAACATTTCATCTGTAACTCGGGTAGCACCACTAGCAACAATCCCCAACCCAACGCCAGGGAAAACATATGCGTTGTTACCTTGCCCCGGGTGGTAGGTTTTCCCCTTTAGTCTGACAGTATCAAAGGGGCTACCGCTGGCAAAAATAGCCTTGCCTTCGGACCAACTATAGGCCTCTTCAGCAGTGCATTCCGATTTCGAGGTTGGGTTAGACAAGGCAAAAATTATTGGTCTATCATTCTCTTGAGTCATATTACGAACCATTTTTTCTTCAAATGCACCCCCCACCCCCGATACACCAATAACAATGGTTGGTTTTAGTTTCTCTACTGCCGCTGAAAAATTAGTTTCAACATCAACTTGCTGAGCATACTTCAAATTTGCTTCAGACAAATCTTCTCGATCAACTGTAATAAGACCATCCGAATCAAATAAGTACAGATTCTTTCTAGCAATTTTTTTATCTACCCCAGAATGAATCATTTCCCGGCATAAAATATCAGCAATGCCTATTGCTGCTGAACCCGCACCGCAAAACAAGATTCTCTGCTTGTCCAAAGATGATTTAATAATACACATGGCGGATAAGAGCCCACCCAATACCACACTGGCAGTTCCTTGAATATCATCATTAAATGTGCAATAATTATTTCGATATTTCGCCAGCAACCGCCGAGCATTTCGGTTTGCAAAATCTTCAAACTGGACAAGTACATTAGGGAAAATATGGGCTGTCGCATCCATGAACTCATCCAAAAGAGAATCATATTGATCACCAATATCCCTTTTTTGACGCAATCCGATATAAAGGGGATCCTGCAATAGTTCTTCATTGTTTGTCCCGACATCAATGGTGATTGGTAATGTTCTTTCCGGATGAATCCCCGCACAAATGGTATAAAGAGATAATTTCCCAACTGGGATACCCATCCCATCAGCACCCAAATCACCCAAACCCAAGATTCTTTCTCCATCTGTGACAACAATAACATCAACATTTTTGTGAGGCCAGTTGCTCAATATTGTTTTTATAGATCCTTTATCATTTGAGGAAATATAAAGTCCTCTTGGACGTCGAAATATGTGGCCATATTCTTGGCAGGCATGCCCTACGGTAGGGGTATAGATTATTGGCATGAATTCTTCTATTTCATCGATAACTAAACGGTAAAACAGTGCTTCGTTCCGATCTTGAAGCGATGTTAGATAAATATATTTATCAAGATCTGTTGTCTGAACTCTCACGCTGGATAAAACTTTTATTTTTTGTTCTTCTTGGGTCATAATAAAAGGAGGCAATAGCCCTTCCAACTGGAGCTCTTTTCTCTCGCTAGCTGTAAATGCCGTCCCTTTATTTAAGAGAGGGTTATGTAAAAGTTCTATTCCTTTGGGGAAGGATAGAGTGTTGGCCAATTTATTTTTTGATTTTTTCAATGCCAGCTAAGTCTTGGAAAGAATGTTATTACTAGCAACTTTTATCCAAAGCAAACTCTTTAGGTATACTCAGATTTATATCCCAATCAAAATATTTAAAACCCCCCTCCTTGATGTTTAAGCAATATATAAGATTAATTCAGTCTAGAATTACATCATGTCCTCAAGAAGTTTCTTCGCTTGCTCTTTGGCGAGACCCAGTTCCCGGAAACAAATTGGACCACCTTCATTCAGTACAGGTTCTAAATCATTAAGTGTGGGCTTCTTCTCAACTTGAAAGAACTTTCCATAATAAATCTTCTCCCCCCAGACCAGGGCTTGTTCACAAGCAGCTTTCCAATCATGGAAATCATGTTCTTCATCTTCCAATTTT
Organism: Fidelibacterota bacterium; assembly: GCA_004124465.1. GTDB lineage: Bacteria > Fidelibacterota > Marinisomatia > Marinisomatales > S15-B10 > UBA2125. The sequence continues at coordinate 8,201 of SCKS01000037.1, read as the reverse complement.
TTAACCCGCGGTTTAAACCAATCGTAGGTATTGTCCTTATTAAAGGTGACACATGGACTAAAGACATCTACCAATGAAAACCCTTTATGTTGGATTGCCTGGCACAGTAGGTCTGTCAGCCCTTTAGGATCAGCACTATAACCTCTAGCAACAAAGGTTGCGCCGTTCATAATGGCTGCGGTAATTGGATTCAATGGTGTTTCAAGACTGCCGAAGGGAGTACTCTTTGTTTTCATGCCGAACTCGCTGGTTGGTGAAGTCTGCCCCACGGTAAGCCCGTAAATCTGATTGTTCATAACAATGTAAGTAAGATCAACATTCCTGCGTGCAAGATGAGTAAAGTGGTTTCCCCCGATACCATAGCCATCTCCATCTCCGCCGGTAACAATCACAGTAAGCTCATGGTTGGCCAGCTTTGCACCGGTCGCAAAAGGAAGCGCGCGGCCGTGGAGCGTGTGCATTCCGTAAGAATTAAAAAACCCAGGGAAATTAGAGGAGCAGCCAATTCCGCTGACAGTAAGAATCTCGTGGGGATGCAGTTCTAGATCAACACAGGCCTTCTGAAGAGAACTTAAGACCCCAAAATCGCCGCACCCAGGACACCAGTCTGGATCAACTTTTCCGTTGAAATCTTTAGCTTTTAATTTTGTAACAGTTCTTTCTGCCTCTTGTACTGCGGTGTCAGTTACCATGAGATAATCTCCTTAAACCATTATTTTATGTTCTGGAACAAAGACTTCAGTCTCTCCATCCAATATTTCTTTTACACCATTTGTAACCTGATGGGGCATAAAAGGCTCGCCGTCATACTTGCGAATGTGAGTATCTACATTCAGTCCTGTTTCACTACGCATATAGCGATAAAACTGGCCAGAATAGTTGTTTTCAACCATAATCACTTTCTTACAGTTGGAAAGGATTTCCATAATTTCTTTAACGTGGAAAGGGACAATCCACTTGATAGGTAGGTGGTTGGCGGTAATGCCTTCGGTTTTCAACTGTTCGACAGCTTCATGTATAACGCCGTAGGTGGATCCCCATCCGACCAGTGTTACGTCGGCCTCTTTCGGCCCTTCTATTTCCGGCGCTGCGACGTGCTCGAATATATCCTGCATTTTACGACCGCGTTTCTCGACCATCATCCGACGTTTGACTGGGTTCGTAAATTCATCGCTGATCAGGACACCATCCTCGTCTTGCTCATCGGTTGCCATTACATGGACGTAGCCCTTGAGTCCCGGCACAGCACGTGGTGAGATTCCACTTTCAGTGTTTTTGTAGCGGAGATATTCGTCGCCATTAGTGGAGTGCTTGGTAATCAATTCACCTAGGTCAATATTGGGATGGAAATTGATGTCGTCAGGATCCACGCTTGACCTTCCTTCAGAAATCAACAAATCGGAAATAATAATACCGGGGCACTGATAGCGATCCACCAAGTTGAACAGCTCTGGGACGGTGTTAAAAGCATCCAAAGCATCTTTAGGAGCAACAATTATTCTTGGGAAATCACCCTGGCTTGCACCCAGCATCTGCCACAAATCCCCCTGTTCCGTCTTGGTTGGGACTCCGGTAGATGGTCCGGCTCGCTGTACATTGATCATTACGACCGGAATTTCCATCATCCCTGCACTGCCAACTGCCTCCGTCATCAGGGCAAAACCGCCCCCGGATGTCGCACACATGGCTCTGGTACCGGTAGCTGCTGCACCAATGGCCATGGTCGCAACTCCAATTTCGTCTTCAACCTGTCGAACCATGATGCCTAGGTCACGAGCATACTTGGCCATCCAGTGGAGTACGCCTGTGGCGGGACTCATTGGGTAGGCAGCGTAGAACTTGACACCTGCGCAAGCCCCACCCATTGCCAAAGCTTCATTCCCGGACCACCAAGCCTGGGGTTTTTCACCCTCCGGTATCGCTTCCGAGCAAGGCGTAAAGTTTGCGACTGCATAGTCGCACGCAGCTCGGGCAACTCCAATGTTCTCATCTACCACTGTCTGGCCTTTCCGGATAAACTGTTTAGTGAGAATGTCTTCCAAGATTCCAAAATCTAGTCCGAGAATGTGCATGCAGACACCAAGAGCCCCCGTATTCTGCACTAGCTTGTTGCGGTTGTTGTCACTTAACTCCTTAACGGGTATTCCGCACAACTCAACACCATCCTGAGCCTCGCCCGGCTTAATGGTATCACTGTTGTAGATGACCCAACTGCCCGGCTCCATGTGTTTCAGATGCCGGTCCATCGTGTCTTGATTCAAGCATATTAACAGGTCAGTTTTATCGCCGTGGTTATAAACCTTTTCTGTCGATACGCGGAAGGTTAGAAAAATATGGCCACCACGAATGATGGACTGGTAAGCATTATAAGTATAAAGGTGAAGTCCTCGACGGACAAAAATCCAAGCTAGTACATCACCCGGTGCTGCAATTCCCTGTCCTGCAGCACCACCGATAGAAATTACAAAATCATATTTATCTGAGTTCATTACAAACCTCTTCCAAGATTGTTAACAATAAACTAAAGCAGGCCTTTTTTTCATAAGGATTCCCCGCCAAAAAACAAAAGCAGCTCCATTAGCTGTAAATTTGATATCTAAAAACTTTACCTCGGTTTTATTTGTCATGATATTATAGGTATAAATACCTTGATATCATTCTATTTCTTTGTCAGCCTCACTGTCAATTTATAACTGTTTCTAATAATTCTTGCTGAAGAATTAATTTAACTGCTAGAACTCCAGCGTCACCCCGCCTACAGGCATGGTTTTATACTGCCACACCTCTTCTTTTGTCCCGTCCGAGCTGTAGGCATAATCCCAGATGTTGTTGCGATCGTAGATGTTCATAATGTTAACATAGGCCACAATATTCATTTTGGGAAGCATCCATCTCTGCAGAAACATGAAATCGAGTCTGTGGTACTCGGGGAAGCGAAGACTGTTCCAGTCGGCATCCTCGGTAGCTACCCAGTCCCGCAGCTCGGGGAAGTACGTCCGCTCAGTATATGGTCGGCCACTATTGTAGCCAAAACGAACATTCAGCTCAACCTCATCTGCCAGAGGATTCAAAGGACCAAGAACCGTTGAGGCTATCCGGAACCATTTTTTCTTCTTCAAATCTTGATACCAAGCCTCTTTATGGAACTTCTTTTTCCACCCTCCGATAAAGGTGAACTGATGCCGAATGTCGTAATCCCAGTCATACCATTCCCCTCCCTGTTCTTTGTCATTCAATGACCCACTACCTGTAAAGAAGAGGCGCATATCCTTGGCCTGGGAGTGACTCCACGCATAACTGAGGAGAAGGTGCCAGTTCTGTGTCATCTTTTTCTGCAGGAATAATTCAAAGCCGCGACTCCTCGCTTCACCTTCATTCAGCCAATGAGTTCTGTGCTCCAAAGTTGAAGGATACTTTTCCTTCGGATTAGTCCAGTAATAGTGCGTAGGGAGATTTTGGTACATTTTATAGAATGCTTCCAGTGAGCCGCGGAAATCCGGGGCAAAGAAGTGCTCGATACCGACTACGAACTGGTGCGTGAACTTCGCTTTGAGATCGTAGTTCAGATCATCGGGATCTCGGTAGACAAGATAGTATCCCGGGTACTGGTAGTGTTTGCCATAGCCCATATGGAGATTAGTCTCGTCATCTAGGAAGAGTTCCAGATTAACGCGGGGAGACATAACCAGTTCTTCCGTAGCCGTAAAATAGTCAATACGCCCTCCGGCAGTAACCTGTACTCTCTTACCAAGACCTGCCTGCCATTGCCCGTATGTTCCCATTTTCCACGTGGTTTCGTTCTCGTTGAAATTGAACTCAGGTTGAATATGCGAAACACCAATGGTGAGAGGATCGTCAACAGTCCATTGTTCACCATCCCAAAAGGACATATCATACAAGAACAGAGAGTCTATTCCTCCCCATTCATTATATGAAAAATCGATGTTTCTTAATAGGGCGCCTACAGAAAAACTTCCTAGATCTGACCTTAGAGACCAGTCAGATTTTAAGGTGTGTTCGCTAATGATGTTGTCACGCGAGAACCATGGATAGTCCTTTTCACCAAAATTGTAAACCCAGGTATAGGATTTCTTGATTACTGTGGATAGCGTCGTCAATCCGTAGCCATGCTGACCCAGAAGTGTTTGCAAGCTGGCACCAGCAACATAAACTTCGCCTTCCCAATCGACACTCTCTGCCCCGCGGGTAAGCACTTCATTTTCGGAGATAATGTTGATCTGGTCAAATCCCGCCAGAGCATTAAGAATGATCCGGTTGCTGGGTGACAGGTCATAAACGATTTTTAGCTGATGATTGTTGTACTCGGGAACAGCCGTCATGCCGATGCTCTCCACGATCAGATCCAAGAAACTCCAGGTCGTGCTGGTCAGAAAGGCACCCTTACCGTCTGCAATGGGCCCCTCAGCATTTATGCTTGCACCAGCCATAGAAAGATCAAACGCTGTCTCAAACTGCTCCCGGGATCCTTCCCGCAATCTGATGTCCATGACGCTACTGGCTTTGTCACCATAACGGGCCGAGAATGCTCCCGGTGTGAACTCAATCTCTCGAACAAAGAGCGGGTTGATCATATTAATAGGACCGCCTCCGGCCCCCTCAATACCAAAATGGTTGGGATTAGGTATCTCAATATTGTCCAGAAGGAAAAGGTTCTCTCCTGGCATGCCTCCCCGAGTGATGATCTCGTTTTCCTGATCGCTCGCGGATGTTACCGATGGCAGAGATTGCACCATCCGCTGGATATCAAACGTCCCGCCAGGATCACTACGAATTTCAAAGTTGTCTACATGCATGGTACTCAAGACGGCAGCTGTTGACCGCGTGAAGGGTTTCCCCTCAACCTCCACAGTCTCTCCTTCAAGGGACACCATCTTCACTTCAATGACCAGGTCCAAAGGTCGGGCGGTGGTGACCATCAGGTTGAGAAATACTCTCGTTTCGTAGCCTATCATTCTCACCTGAAGGTGCCTCGTTCCGACGCCGATCCCTGTTATTTCAAACTTCCCTTCCAGATCGGTCGCATCGCCCAGTTGAGTATCGATAATCATAACATTTGCACCGACAAGCGGCTGCAGCGTATTTGCATCCCTAACCATACCCAATACAGTGCCAGTGTCAGCCGTTAAAAAAGAAAATGTCAAGAACAGAAGTGTTTGAACTTTTATCTTCATTTGCTGTGGTTATTTATATGTGACGATGTAAAGTTTACCGGGGTAGCTATTGCTTACTTTCCACAATCAAATAAGTCGCCCTTCTAAATTCACACACTGTTGATTGATGGAAAGTTTCTTATTATACAATTTGCTAATATACACAGTTGTCTAACAAATAATCTCACTATCTGAAAAATCATTAGTCACACTTAATATTTCAAGGCGAAAGGCATTTGTCAAAAAAGAGGCTATGTATAAATTCACCACCGATTAATGTTTACCAATCAATCCGAGGGACACTATGATGAGTGAAGAGAAAGAAAAAAAACCTTATCGCTACTTGGTGACTCTCCGTTGGTATGTTGAAACTGATGATGAGTTGGTCGCTGGCGCTGATGAAACTGACAACAAAATATTAAATCTTGTGAGGCATCGAACAAATGGAACAGCCTCTTGTTCAACGTGCCCAACTCGAAATCAACATGGCTACGCCATTCTGCCACACCACGACTTTATGGGAGATAAACCAGTTTATATGACAACAGAACAAATCAAGGAATAAGAAATGGGATTGGATCAGACAGGCAACAAAAGCGGACTGGGTGACATCATTGTAGCACCGTTGAATAAGCTGGTTAACTGGGCTAGAGCGGCATCACCCTGGTACTTCCAGTTTGGTCTCGCGTGCTGCGCCATCGAGATGATGGCCACTGCCGCCTCCCGGCACGATCTTGAGCGGATCGGTATGATGCCCCGCTCATCACCCCGTCAAGCGGATGTGATGATTGTGGCCGGAACCGTTACTATGAAGATGTCCACTCGTGTAAAACGGCTATATGAACAGATGGCTGAACCTAAGTACGTTGTCTCTATGGGGAGCTGCGCTACCAGCGGTGGCCCCTACTGGCAGTATGGTTATCACGTACTTAAAGGTGTTGATCTTATTGTGCCGGTGGATGTTTATGTACCTGGATGTCCACCAAGGCCTGAAGCTCTCATCGAGGGCCTCCTGAAACTTCAAGAGCAAATTCTTCAGGAACGGCCTATGCAAGATACAGTATCAAAAAATCTCCGGGAACTTTTCTCCAAAAAGGTCAATGGAGGGAATAAAATACCAGCTACCGAGGCCTAAATACCCCTTCCTCGCGTAAAGGAGAGAACCTCACTAAAGAAACCGCTTAAGTGCGGTTTTTTTTAAAACATTTGCATGTTTCCAAAGTCGCAGACTTTCACCGAAGAATATCATTACTCCTAAACAACAATATTGTGTAAACCGCCATCTAAATCTTATAGAGAAAAACAGTTTTCAGTTGCTCTAAATTGTTAGACAGGAGTAATCTTCATTCTTAACTCAACTAATTAATTTTTATGTCTACCTCAAATATTAAATCTCTAGTGAAAAATGTGATTGCATCACAGCTGAGGTCACAGGAAGATCTCAGAATCGGAATGGAAGTGGAAAACTTTGTCTACACTCAGGAAATGAACAGAATCCCAGTCAATCCGGGCTCCAATTTTTCTACATCAGATTTGAAAGCTTGCCTTGAAGATAAGAATTCACAAAAAGGGATTGCCCCTACTCTCACCATAGAACCGGGTGGTCAGATAGAATATGCCTCAGAGCCACATGGGTCGCTTTACGATCTGGCCAGTGAATGGAAAGTTTATTTATCAAACCTTATTAACGTCGCTGAAGAAGAAAATCTTGTGATATCTGATTTTGCACTGGAGCCTGTTGTTCCTCCTGATCATATTACCATCATTGATCATAGGAAATACAAACTTATGTATAAGCAATTTAATGAAACTGGATCCCACGGTCACGAAATGATGCTCAATACAGCCAGCGCCCAAATTAATCTGGATTACACTTCTCTAGAAGATGCTGAGAAACTTGCATTTGTATCTGACTGTCTTCACCCGTTTATTGCTCTCATTTTTGCAAATACTCCTTTTTACAGAGGCGCACCTGCCGGCAGAAACAATATGCGAGAAATCATCTGGCAAAACACAGATCCAAGCAGAAGCAATTGCCTGTTTGATCATGGTATTACATCCACTGATGGACTATTAGAAAAATTTGTGTCTTACGTTCTTAATACCCCCACCCTCTTCACACTTGAAAAAGATGGCTCATTTGGAACCTATGAAGGAGCTATTGGTGACTGGCTAGGTTCTCTTGACGACCGTGACACGCTTGAATCCAAATACGTCAGGACTGCTTTGCATCAGATATTTACGCAGGTCCGCTTCAAACATATTCTTGAGATCCGTGGCCCAGACCGCCCCCCCTTCGGTCATGAACTGGCACCAGCTGCTTTCTTCCAAGGAATACTCCGTTCACCAGATACGTTGGAAAAAGTGATGGAAATTTGCGCAAAATGGAGTAGTGGAGATCGGAATCAGCTCAATGAATTGGCGCAAACAATCGATTTGTCCTGTGAGGTGGCGGGACAAACCCTGCAGGCGTGGTGTGAGCAGTTTTTATCCTTTGCTCTGGAAGGTTTGACCGAGAGTAGAGAAAAGAAATTTCTTGAACCGTTTGCAGAAAAGTTTTTAACGACAGGGCCTTTTTCTCTCTCAATTCAAGCGTCATTCGAAAAGTCTGGGAAGAGTGTAGAACAGTTCCTGAAAGACCGATGGGAAGAACAAAAAGATTTTTTAAGCGAGAGAACAAAGCAATGAGGATGTGCGTGTGGCAAACAGTCCTTTAATCGGTATTGCTCCTGGGTACTTTATTAAAGAAAATGCCTATTGGCACATGGCAAGAGAAGCATATAGTCAGTGCGTCTGGAAAGCAAATGGATTCTCACTCGTTCTTACCTACCCTGAAAAAGAAGATCATGTGTCTGACATTGCTGACCAGTTAAATGGGTTGATTCTCACTGGCGGTCCTGATCTCCCTATTGATGTCTATGGTGGTTCTCCATACGATCTGAAAGGCGAAGAGCCAATGCACTCAACCCGTGTTTCCTTCGACCGAAAAATTTTGAACGCATTCATAAAAAGAAATAAGCCGGTTCTCGC
>SCKS01000036.1 GCA_004124465.1 Fidelibacterota bacterium | reverse complement strand
TGTAGGAGGGTGATCAACATAAGCTTTCCCATCACAAAAAGGTGTCTCATGATCAATTAAGGCGAGAAGCTCCACTTCCTCTCCGTGTTCCTGAAACCGTTCACAGCAGAGGATTGCCATTGCCCAGCTGTTGCCTTGTTTACGGAGCCCGGAACTGATGATCAAATATTTCATTATAATTTTCTCCTTATCCCGCTTGAGCAGTGTCATTGAGCCGGCTGTATTCTGACATCATATAAACGGCAAAAGTGGCCAGCCAATGTTCACCGCCATAGCCGCTATCAAACATAATGTTGTATCCTTCCCGGGCATGGATGGCTGCCAGCCGCAAAAAGAGTTCTCGTCGCGTATCGGATTCAGGCAACACGGACGCCAACTGGTTCATGGCCCATGCCCGGTGAAACATGAGGCCGATAAGGTGACCTATACCCGGATCTTCCGGATCTAGTACCACCGGCGGCGTTCTCAGGGGTGCGAATCGGTCGTCGACCATTGGCGGGAGAAATGTGTCCAGCCAGGCCGGAAATGCGTCCCTCTCCATTGTTTTGCTCATGGATTCAGCTTCCGACAGACAGGGCGAAAGAAAGTCTGTTCCCGATGGTTCGTAGGCTGTGGGGCAGTCCCTGTCACTTGCGAAATACTGCTCGCTGAAATGCTTTATGCTACCAAGTAATGCTGTATCGCCAACGGTTTTCGCATAGTCGTGCATGAGAGAAAAAGAGAATGCCGAGTTGCTGTGTGTCCCCGGTCGGAGTGGTGAAGAGAGGACTTCCAAATACTCTACTGTTTTCTTTGACAGAAGTTCTACAAGGGGCTGCATGTTTTCAGCCCATCGCTGACCTTCAGGGTCATCCCATGTTGACAGCTCACTGTAAAGTCTCATGAGCCATGCCCAGCCGTACGTCCGTTCAAAACCTTTGGTGAACTCATTGTCAGTAAAGAAACGGAATTCGGCTTCCAATTTTTCGGCGCTGAGGTTGTTACGAAGTTTCGTGCGGATGCTGTCCCCCACTGAAATATTGGGAAACATCTTAAGGATCTTTGTCATGGTCCAGTGTCCGTGGACGGCGGAGTGCCAGTCCCAGCAGCCGTAGAACGACGGGGTCACTTCATAGTGAGGCTTGATCCACTCTTCGCTATCGAACCTGTAACCAATCTTGTAGGGAAATTCCCGTTCCACGCAGTTGAGGGACAGTTTCACCAGTTCTACCGCCCGCGCCTCATCCAAAACTGGTGGCGAAACTTGAGGCAGTGATTTTAGGAGAGACGCAGCTTCGCGTTCCGGCGTGGAACAGCCCCCCATAAAAACAAGCGCCGATACAACTGCCCAAACACATCTGCTTTTCACTCTGTCTCCTCTCTGATCATTGTTCTCTTCGCCAGATCAAATCTATCTCCTTTCCGCAACAGGTGGAACGGCCGGAAATCATTCTGGCTCAGCATGGGGAATTCTTCACTATTTAATGAACCGTTGTAAATGGCTACATAGCTCTTCCCTATCACTTCACATTGATAGCCCTTCACCACAATGGCTGTCCCCTCGTCAAGACCGATCCCTAACAAACTGGGATGCTTGGCTAATACGGAGTACATATCGAACTGCCTGTTTCGCCTCAAGAGATGTTGGTCGATGGCAGAATTTGTGAGCAAGGAAAACCCTTCCTTGTGATCACCCATCATGATGGTATTGCCACTGGTGTCGCCCCTTACCAGGTATGACCCCTGAATAGTGGCCCCGGCGGAAGATCCTCCAACGACTCCGCCCCGGGCCAGAACACCCCGAATCGCTTCCAATGTTACAGTGTTGGCGTATGCATCCACCAACCGCCACTGACGGCCACCGGTGAACCAGACACCTGTAGCGGTCATGACAGCTACAGCAAATTCAGTGTTATCAGCTTCGTTAGGATCCCGAGTATGAAGAACCTCAACCATTGCGGCGCCACGATCCAGGAACATGGCCCTTAATTGTTTCTCTCTATCAGGAAATCCTATATACAGGTCAGTCCCGGCGGTGGGAATGACAACAATTTCCGCTTTTTCACCCCCGGCCAGTTCCACAAATTTTTCCAGAATACCAGTCCCATCCAGTTTGCCTCCACCAGCAATGACAAGATGTCCATTCTCCGGTCCTTTAACAGGTGCCCACTGGTTAGGACTAATAGGTTGAGGAGCAGTAGAGCATGTGAGCAAAAAAACCACACTCAATAGAAAAATAACTGTACGTAACAATTTCACCATTAAAGCAATTGAAATATTAGTTCTCAACAAGCGGCTTTTCTGTTGCCTGGCTCCTTGCATATTGAGCTCGGCTCAACCGCAGAGATAGCAGTCCCCAAACACCGGCCAGGGGTACAGTGGCCGTGGCAACAGCCGTGAGTGACAATCCCAAAACTGCAAACAAACCATCCACTCCTGCGCCCACCACATCTCCGCCGCGATATAGAAATACATCAACAATGGGTTTTGCTTTATATTTTTCTGAGGTGGAGACTACACTGAACAGTGTCTCTCTCGCTGGTCTTGAAACAGCATACCTTGTTGCCCGGTGTATTGCCTGGAAGATTGCCATCACTCCGTAAAGGGTCCAAATGGAAAGAACAGCGAAGCCGATCATAGTCACGGCTGGCAATATAGCCAAGGTCCACCCGACACCTATTCTCTTAATGAGGTGAGTGGTAATAAATATCTGAGTAAACAGTGTGGCCATCTGGGCCAGCATATCGAACTGAGCAAATCCGGCCACTCTTTGGCTGAGCGTATCCGTATTATTTAAGATGATGCTTGCCTGGGTGAAATAAATCATTGTGTTAGAGATTGCCATCAGTATGATGTAAACACCAATCCCAAGAATATATGGAGAGGTGGCAATTGCTCTCATACCGTCCCAAAATGTGCCACCGATCTTTTCAGTTTCTTCCTTCTGATTTTTTACCTGCTCCATTGTGAGCCGTGAAAGAGATGACCGGATTGCAAGACGATCCAACATCAGCACGATGAGAATCGCCAACCCGAAAAAGGTGGCCCCTATTAGCATTAGACCTACTGGCAAGTAAGCCGATTCAGTCATACCACTTATGACACTGGTGGCCCAGCCACCCGAAATGGCTCCCAGCGTTCCACCTATGCCAATAAAGGGGAAAATTCTTTTGCATTGTTCAACATTAAATATATCGACCATAAAGGCCCAGAAAACACTGGTGACAAAAAGATTGATAACACTGAGCCATACGTAAAAAGTATACCCAATCAGGCGGGAAATAACGGTCTCTGTATCCGATCCTATTAAACCTCCCCCAGCTGCTATGTCGGTGATTAGTAATCCTGCGAAAACAAGGAGACATGTTATAATAAACAGATAGGCTATAGGGATAAATCGGCGACGATTCATCCTAGCCACTACCCCGCCAAAAGCCAGTACGGCTAGGAGGGATGTGATGGATGTAACCACAAAAAGCCATCGCAGATCAGACATTCCCCGGGATATTCCCATAGCCTCACGTACCGGCCTGAGAAAGAAATATCCACAGAGGAGACAAAAGAAATAGAGGGCCGAGAGAAAAACCGGAGGAAGTTCTGAACGGTTAATACGTAAGACGCGTGCCAGAGAATCCGTCAAAATTATCCTCTTTCCCTAGGAATTAATAGTCTGGCTACGATCTCTTCAAGAGGGGAGCCCGTCAAAAAACTCTTCCATCTGTTTCCTCATGGCTTTATTCGGCATCCTTCCCTGGGCTGCACCCATATTATCAGTTAAGTATTTCATCTTTGCAGTACCGGGAATTACGCAGGTTACGGCTGGGTGAGACAGAATATATTTCAGAAAAAAATGGCCCCAGCTATTGATGTCTGCTTCCGATGCCCAATCAGGAAGAGATCGATCGCCAACCCTGCTAAACAGACGCCCTCGACCATACGGAACGTTTATCAGCACTGCCATACCGCGGTCTTTTGCCAACGGAAGAATGCGCTCAGCAGACGCTCGAGCCTGAAGCGAATAATTCACCTGGATGAAATCGAGATCCTCTTCTTCCATCATCTTGATAAAATCAGGGTACTGACGCTCTCTTGAAGTGCTCACACCCACATACCGTATACGTCCTTCAGCTTTCCACTCTCTAACTATGGGAAGCATCGTGTCTATACCAACCATATTGTGAATTTGGAGAAGCTCTATTTTTTTGGTTTTCAGTTTCTTAAAAGACTCTTCCAGTTCTTGAGTCCCATTTTCAGCATCCGGTTTACGCACTTTTGTGGCAAAAAACAGTTTGTCTCGGCAGCCTAGTTCATCGACCAGGTCTCCCACAACTGTTTCTGCCGCACCATATGACGGAGCAGTATCCACAACTGTTCCGCCCATATCAGAAAAACTCTTAAGCACTTCTTTCAATGGCGCCCGCTCTTTGGAGGAGGTACCCACATTGTATCGTCGGGAAGTCCCGATTCCCACGATGGGAATTTTTTCACCGGAAGAAGGGATGGGGCGCCGGATTAGACCTTTAAGCTGTGAAGTTTGAGGGAACGTGGGCATTTTTCCCAAAGCAATTCCTGCACCTGCAAACATGCTGAATTTCAACATCTTCCTACGGGTAACATTTCCTGTTTTATTCTTCATGTCTTTCCTCCTTTACAATAAATCTGTTTACCTGGATCATTTCCATTTTAAGTTACACCAAGAAGGTCAACTTCGAAAATTAGGGTAGAGTTTGCCGGTATTGCACCAACAGCTTGATTCCCATAACCCAAATGAGGCGGAATCGTTAATCTGCGTTTGCCGCCAACCTTCATACCGGGGATGCCTTCGTCCCACCCCTGGATCACCTGCCCAGCGCCAAGTGTGATAACCAGAGGATCGCGGCCGGGAGACAATGAAGAGTCGAACTGAGTTCCATTCTCAAGCCAGCCGGTGTAATTGACCGTAATTACATTTCCCTCTTTCGCTTCAACACCCTGCCCTACAACAAGATCCTCGATGATCAGTTCTCCTTTGTCTTCATCTTGATCCATACAGGCAAAGAGGCTTAGAAAAACAACTGTTGTGAGTAAATAGAGATTTTGCATGGTTTTCGCCGTTCAATTAAATCTGAAGGAAACTCCACTCTTTTGTGAACGGTACACGACTCATGAGGACCGCCCCATCTTTCGTCACCAGCAGATTGTCGCTGGGGTTAACCCCGACCCCTTTTTTTGAATCATAGAGTCCCGGTTCCACACTGAACATCATCCCTTCTTCAACAGGTGAATGATCACCGAGGGAAAGAAAGGGTGCCTGATGACCTTCAAAATTAAGGCCCGTTCCATGACCGGGCCGGTGGTAGATATAGTCCTGCATTCCATTGGCTACTTGATGTTTGTGTACTTCGTAGGCAACGTCTGAACAAAGGGTGCCCGGTTTTGTCTCTTCAACCATTATCTGAACAGAGTCGGCCACAATTTGCCATATTTTCTCCTGATGTTTGGATACAGGGTAAATCTGGTAATTCCGATAAGCCTCACCACCACAACCGCCAAGTTTAATGTCCGTATTTACATAGACGGGTTCTCCTCTTCTGACAGGATTGTAGAACAACTGGTTTGGGTGAGGATAGGCTGTGGAAACACCCGCCCTTACATATTCTGAAGTGACTTCCAACCCAACAGCACTGTGGGGTTTCCCATCATATGAAATATCATTCATGAGCAGACTGATGCCATATGCCTGCAACGCTTGTCCAATCTCAAAATCAGTAGTATCTGTTCCATTCTCAAGAATGAAATCTCGGGCAAACGCATGAATTTTATCAAAATAACGATATGCGCGTTGAGTGAGTGCAATTTCTTCAGGCGTCTTTATTATCCGCATACCAAGACAGATATCCTCAATATTTATGAACCGGGTATTGGGCAGTTCTTTGGAAACAGTTCTCAGTTGGTGGTCACTGAGGGGCATATCGGTGGCAATCACTTTCCCTGAAAATCCCCGGTGGCGCAGACGGCTTAACATCCATCCGAAAAGATTGACTGTTTTCCCTTTTACAACTTCACCCCTGTTAGGAAATCCTCCTTCGGCATGAGGATAGCAAAAATAATATTCGTTCTCACTGCACCACCAGGAGGTGATCAAATCACGGTCAATCCCCGGTGAGTACCAGTAGGCAGCATTCTTCTCTTTCACCGGAAAGAACACCCATGTTGACCGTTCCCCGCTTCCCCGAAAACATCCTGAGAAATAAACTTTATTCACATCCCTTTCCAGCAGAATTCCATCCACCTGTTCCTTCTGCAGTTTTTTCATTAGTGTCGCTACTCTGGATTGATACCAAGGCAGCGGCAGCCGGTCGTAACCTTTCGGGGCCGGTTTAGGATGCTTCCTGTCATTAACCAAAAGCGCTTCTGACCCTCCACCTGAACTTTTTGCCAGCGCTTTAGCATTGAGGCCCATAGAAGCCAGCCCCAAACCCATATTTCTTACAAATCTTCGTCTGGATATTTCCATAGATGTTTTCTCCATAAATCGGATGCTACTTCATCAATTCTTTATAAACCTGCTGTGCCTGCCGGAATTGGCCCAAAACATGACCTTTTTCCTTTGGCGTGCGCCAGCCGGGATGCGCTTCAGCCATTGCAATCAATCTGTCGATCCATCGCACAAAATAATTGGCTGACTCCAAATTTCGGATAGGATTATCACCAACATAAACGCGAATGGCGTTGGTGGTTGCCTGAGGGTAAAGATCGCTGATGGGGAGAGTGTTCCTCTTTCCTTCAGCCTGTAGTGTATACCAGCCGCTTTCATCCACATCAATTGTTATCTTGAAAACCGCATTGGAGCCGGTTTCATCGAGCGGGACTGTTTTCAGAATTTCCCCATTATTCATAATCATCACTTTATCAAGGGGCACAATGCTTTGCCCCTCTCCATTTAAAGTTACTGTACCGCCTTGAGGTAGTCTCACATCTTCACCGGGCATGGCATCATTGACAGTAAATGTTAACAACGGTCCGTTGGTGGCGAACGTACGTCCTTTTCGAAGGGCCTCTAACCAATTGCTGTAGGTCAGTGGTTTGTCACCAAGGTAAACGTAGGATCTTTGTGAACCTACAACAGCGTTCCTGTAAAGGTTGCTGATGGAATCTTCACCACCAGTCAGAACAATTTTGAAATCATTGTTTAAGACATGATGCCAAACCAAAAGAGTAGCATGATTGGCATAGGTAGTCTCCAACCCTTCCACGGTACCCAAAGCAACATCGACGGGAAAAGATTTCGCAGCACCTAGAGAAGGTTCCTCACCTGACAGCGGATCGTTTTCACCAAAGTAGGGATGCACGTAACCCCGGAAGGCACTTTGCTCTCCTGCCAACCGCAGCATATCCGTGTTAGAAGGATAAAGACTGTGAATGGCCGTCCCTTCATAACCTGAAGCAAAAGGGGAGAGAAGATGTTCCGTCAAACCCAGGAAATAGACGTGGCCGTGAAAAGCAGGTCTGTATTCTTCACTCACAAATAAAACTCGTTCAGATGTGGACAGATGGGAAGTTTCACCGGTGAAAAATTGGTAATCCAGAATTCTGTTGTCTTTATTGGCCACAAGTTCATTAACCACTGACTGATCTTCAGCGGCCGACATGAACATGAGATTCTCCAATGTATTGTGGAGGTCGCCAGCATAATTCATGTGGACGTGTGTACTGCCACTGTACCAGCCCCGGGCAGGCATATTGGTCATTCGTGAGAGGGTGAGCGTTACTTCCGATCTTTCCCCCGCTTTAATTTCTACTGTTTCCTTAGTTGAATAATACTCAAACCCTTTCACCGCCTCTACTGTCAGGGGCCCGTGGGGAACTTCTATTGTGAAGGTCCCTTCAGTATGAAACAGGTGGTCCTTCATGCGGCCTACACGGTGATAGGTGCCGTCAGGAGCATAGGCCTTGCCATTACTTGCCTGAAGGTAGATGCGAGCCGGTGTTGGACGTTCTGTTTCCCCGTCTGTTATAATCACCTGAAGGGTCCCACGAGGTTCAATCCATTTTTTGGTTATTACTTTCAGTTTTTTTGTTTTGCCTCCAATTGTTTCCATTACTTGCAACTGAGGTAGCTCTTCTTCGTTACTTAAAT
Organism: Fidelibacterota bacterium; assembly: GCA_004124465.1. GTDB lineage: Bacteria > Fidelibacterota > Marinisomatia > Marinisomatales > S15-B10 > UBA2125. The sequence goes on along the minus strand of SCKS01000036.1, from coordinate 6,163 downwards.
AAACAAGCTTTGTGCCATCAGGCGACCAACGAGGATGAAAATTATCCCAATCACCGAATGTAATTTTGTAGGGCTCACCACCATCAGACGGCAGCAAATATAGATGATTGAACTGCCCCCCTACATGGGAGCTGTAAAGGAATCTTGTCCCATCCGGTGACCAGTGAGGTCTTGTACGAAAGAGCGTCTGCTCGTTATGAATAAGTCTTGCCTTTTTAATTCCATTTTTTTCCACTGGCATACGCCAAATGCCACCCGACCCGAGCGGTGTGTCACGGTTAGTGACAAACAGAAGTTCTTTTCCATCCGGAGACCATGTAGGTGCGATATGCAGATCGTATTTCCCAAAGTAGAGTCGATTATCCCCATAGGCATTGTCTTGTGTTATTTGAAGGGCGGGTCCGACAGGTTTCCCCTTCCGAATCTTTTGAACATAGATATTATAATATCCACTTGGCTCCGTGGATACGTAGGCCAGTTGTGAACCATCAGGAGACCAAGCTGGGTCCAGATAGAGATGTTCACCTGCTTTTAGTATTACAGATTTTCCAGTTTTCAAATTCAAAAGCATGAGATCCATAGTCTCATGATCTTTTTCCGCTGTATAGATAATCCATTTACCATCGGGAGACCAAGCAGGTGAAGAATCATATGTTGCATTATTTGTCAGCTCTATGGCTGTTGACTCACCCAGTGCCATCCGCCAAATGGAACCATGCATAGAAAATGCCAGGGATTGCCCATCTGGTGACCATGAGGGCCAACGGGGGCTAGTGGGTGATGGCGGAGGTAGATAAAAGTTATGCATATAATTCCCACCTGTTTTTGCAGCGGGGTAAGCTTGTTGGCCAAACATAAGATTTGAAAAAACCATGGAAAAAATAACGCTGATTTTTATGAAGTTTCTTAAGTGCGGCATTGCAATATGGTCTTTAATTATAAAGCATTTCATGCAGGTGTTCATCATCTCCTGTCATTTCCCAATACATCATGGAGGCCGGTATGAGTCCTACCTGGTTTATTTCATCCATGAATCCTTTTAGAGTAAAACCCTCCCTCAACTGTATTGCCCGGTCGGTCATCAGCCTTTCGATTTGGATCTTTCCTACAAGATAGGTTGTCCCATAAGAGGGTTGCTGGAGATAAAGATGCTGCTCAAAAACCACTGTTCTACCATCTTGTCTAAGCCAGTTTCTGGGTGTGTTCCTGGAAGTAAAGTCCACTGCCTGATCAATATTCCATTTGTTCGCGTGCATCATCAAATCACCCAATGCTCGTGCAGCCCGCTGAGCCAGAAGAATATGAAATAATTCTCTTGATCGGGGGTGGTGATCAAACAGCCCCGCGTGCATCATCATTTCTTCCATTCCAGTGGCCAGCCCTTCAGATCGGCTATCCCAGATATTGTATAACAACGGGTTACTCCTTATTGGGCTTGAATGAGGTTCGTCACGCATACGGGCCAAATCGAACCAGTGGTAAAAATGGGTGCGCATGACCATTGGGTCGTGAAATATCACCTCAGAAAAAAATTCCCTGGGTTCAATAGGGTTGTAAGGACTGATTCGTTCCCTAAGGGCCTGATCCATATAATCTTTCATGGTGACAATATCCCTGTCTTCCAAAAGGGAAATAAATTCTGTAACGGACGCATGCGTTTTTTTGTCATACTCTTCTTTACTTGCCATGGGAATCAAGGGGGGAAGATCTTGATTGCGGTGCTCTTCCAGTTTCAGGGAAGAGTGGGCCCGTACCAGCTCCCGCCGCATCATAGTCTCAATCTCTTTCCAACTGTAAGATACCAAGTGAACATTTTTCAGATACCAGTTATAATTGTCGATTCCAATTCCTGATTTACCTTCTTTTGAAGGCAGTTCTCTCTCTAACCAAGCAACAAAATCATTAGTAGCAATTATTGCATCATTAATGGCCGCTGTTAAAGCTTCTGAGGTACCCACTGTTTTCTTCGAAAGGTTCGTCAAAGCACTGGTCTGCGATTTCATGCGATAAATGCCGCCGCGCCACAGATCGCGTGCATTGCCCGTGAGATTAATCTTAGCCTGTGCTAGAAATGGGGGTACTGTCCGTAACCCCTGAGTAAGTTTTTCTGCATCAGCTTGAGACAGGGGATAATCATATTCCCACAGTTCTACAAGGCCATGCGCGACAGATCCTTCATGAGCTGGTGTATCACTCTGGGAATCCCATACAATGCCATAAAAAGCCGGGCTCCTTTTCCACGGCTTGATCACTCTGTGGTCAAAATCCAGACCATTCATTTCGGCCAGTACCAGATGATAATCAATCCGGTGGGGAATGGACCAGCCGGTGGTATCAAAATTAGCCAACCGGTTCTTATATACAGGAAACTCATCATACTGCTTTTTCATCCGACCATCACTGTAATCGGGAACTCCGTCTGTAAACAGATCTCCTTGAAAGGCACGCCAGTCATGGTATAGCTCCACAAGAGTGGAATGACTGTTCATGATACTCACATCACTGCTTTTATTGCAGGAAATGATAGTCCCCAGCATGAGCAGCATAATTTGGATAGCTATAATTTTTTTCATCATTTTCTCCTCAAAGATTATTGTATTTTGCTTAATTCAGCTTCGGCGGCCAAGAATCCATTTGCTTGCCAAGTTTCCTCAGCCACGATTTTCATAAAAATTTTCAGGGCTGTCTCTTTGTCCCCATTCGCCCAATGAAAATTTGCCATGCCGTATCCAACAGTACACATTTCAAAGCCCTTAGCAGTATCATAATTGATTGTTTCTGACTCTGTTTTGGTACCGTTGTAAACCAGAATGCACTTATAGTAATTCCCTGAATAACCCATATCCTCTTTGATCGGCTCTACCACTTGTCTGGCCTCATCTGATCGGCCCAATCTTCTGAGGCAGTTGTGAATCCAGTTCACAGATGCAAGGAGGGATACATTATCAGCGGAATAATCATAACTTCTTTGAAAGGCTGTCAACGCTTTTTCGAAATCCGCTTGGAGGTAGTAAGTCAAAGCAAGGTAATACCAAATGGCCCAGTTGAGGTTTTCCGTGTACTTCAGATTTTCAGCTTTTACAAAGGTATGGCGCGTGGCTGCCAGCTCCAGATCAGTAATGGCATTGTCCAGTTTTCTCAGGCTGATATACCGCTGCCCCCGCCGCCTCAAGAGTTCCGGCGATTCAGGAATGATAACCAAGCATTGAGTGTATACTTCTACAGCTTCTCTGTACCTCCTCAAACCTTCAAGTGCCGATCCTTTCTCCATGAGAATGGAGAGGTTGTTCGGTTCTGCTGACAGCCTGGTTTCTATTCCTGTCAAGAGGCTATCACCGCCGCTGTCAGAATGGAGTTCCGCCCCAAGCATTGAGACTGTTTCCAGCCGCCTCGAATCTGACGATTGAGTGCAAGCAAGAAAAACGCTCAACAACACCAAAAGGTTGAACCGGGAGACTTTTCTGGTAAAACCAGACATTGAAAAATTCACCAAACTCAATTCTGAGGGACAGGAGGAGGACCATCAGGAATCATTGCCTTGTAGATCTTATCCCCTTTTCTTTTTTTGAACTCAGCTTTTATCTCTTTAACAAGCTGAGGATTTTCAAAGAGATCCACCATGGTCATACTGAGAGATTTTGCAGCAAAGAGCATCCCCTTGTGACCGATTGACATACCAGTACAGGCCACAACTGCCCAAGAGTGCCACGGCACATCTTTAGGAGCAGCAGTAATTCGGGCACGTACAACAGGCACAATTTGACTCACATCACCTACATCCGTTGATCCACCTTGCGCCGGTAAAGTTTCCCGCAAAGATTCAATATCTGCATCCATCCCCTCGGCCGGTTTATCGGTTTCTCGTTGGATTGTCTTGGCATATTTCAGCTCATCTTTTGAGTAGTTGATGGGACCTAATAGTTCCATGTTTTTCAGTAAAGCTGCTGCTCCGGTTCTGTTGGGCTGGATCTCATAGATACCTGAGATAAGTTCTATAGAATAATCCACTTCAGCCATGATGGCTGCACCCTCAGCAATTCTCTTTACCCGTTCATAAACTACGCTCAAATTTTCCCTATCGTTCTCCCGGACTCGTGTCCAAATCTGTGCATGTTCAGGAACAACATTGACAACATCACCGGCTGTTTCAATATGGTAATGAATTCTTGCGGTTGGTTGTATATGCTCTCTATAATAATTGATGCCCGTGGTATACAGTTCCAATCCATCCACTGCACTAAACCCATTCCACGGATCTGAAGAAGCATGAGCAGCCTTTCCGTAATATTTCACTCTGAAATCCACTAGTGCTTTACTGCTCTGGGTGCTGGCTTCCAGATTGTCACCAGGGTGCCAATCCATGCAGATATCCAGATCATCGAACAAACCTGCTCTGGCCATATATGTTTTCCCAAATATTGTTTCCTCAGCAGGTGTGCCAAAAAAGATGACCGTACCCTTCAGTTTCTTTTTTTCCATAAGTTCTTTAATGGCAAGGGCTGCACCGAGACTGCCGGTTCCGAAAAGATTATGGCCACAGCCGTGTCCCGGAGCACCTGCAATTCTTGCTTCTTTCGTGGGCTGTTTTTTTTGCGATATACCAGCATTGGCATCAAACTCTCCAAGAATACCAATGCGAGGCCTACCTGATCCGTAAGTTGCTATAAAGGCCGTGGGCATACTGCCCACGCCCCGTTCCACTTTGAAACCTTTTTTTTCAGCATAATCAGAAAGTGCTTTAGAAGATTGATATTCTGCCAAAGACAATTCAGCATAAGACCAGATATTATCGCTAATACTGGTTAACTCTTTTTCATGCTTTTCAACGGAGGCAACAACAGCTTTTTTGTTTGTAGTCCATTTTTCTTTAGCCTCAGCTGGGTAAAAAGACAATAACACCGCTACAAATAAGATCATCAAGTGAGTCCAAAAGGAATTATGACTTTCAAAAGATCTAGTTATCATTTTTTTACTCCTATTAATAGGGAAACACTCATTCTCCCATTTTGAGATCAGCATGTAACATGCAATACGGCATTAACCTGCGCGCCAACCTCCACAAGATAACTGCATGCTTGAGCTGTTTTCATTATTTTTATCTCGACACCTTTTCTTTCAGCTGCCTGGAATACCTCATCGGTGATAGGCAACCTGCCGTAGAAGCCTGTGCCGATGACTAATTCCTCGCAATCCCACGGAATATTTTCATCTGGACCCAAAGGAGTGTGGCCGTACTGGGAACGTAAGTGTTTACTCTTTTTCTTTTGCCTTTTGCCAATGGACATCCTATCCACAATCACATCGTGAAGATAAAGTTGACCGTCAACAATAATCTTACCAAAGGTATCGTATTGCAGTTTCATTGAGAACTACCTCTCACAAGTATAACCTTTTCAGGCTAACTGTAAAACAGACTTCTCTCTTATGCCGGCGATACTGCCGCAATGCGTTGCAATACGGGCGGGTGGCTGTAAGAAAGAAAAACAGTAAAAGGGTGGGGTGTTAGGTGGGACAGGTTGCTGGCGGCAAGACCCTTGAGCATGCTCACCAGTGCCTCGTAGTTCCGTGTCGTCTCCAGGGCGTAGTCATCAGCCTGAAACTCATTCCGGCGGCTCAGAGCGGTAGTAAAGATGGACGTCAACAAGTTCACCGGTGTAAAGAGCATGGCGAAAAAGATTAACCCCGCATGAACGGAAACCTGACTGACGCCAAAGACGGCGAAAAGAGCAGAATCACTCATTATAAGGTTAAAGATAAAGAGCATAACGCCTGCCTGAAGTACACCGAGCGTTGTCCCCATAATGATGTGTTTTTTCTTGAAGTGTCCCACCTCGTGGGCCACTACGGAAACAATTTCCTCTGTGGTGTGCTTTTCCAGCAGGGTGTCGAACAGGGCCACCCGCTTGCTCTTCCCCAGACCACTAAAGTAGGCGTTAGAGTGGGCTGACCTGCGACTGCCGTCCATGACGTCTATGCGGACGATGGGAAAGTTCACCTCTGATGCGTAAGCCTCAATAGCAGAACGAAGCTCCCCAGCTTCAAGAGGTGTAAATTTGTTGAACATGGGTGCGATGACGTGAACAAACAGAGGCTGAACGGCCACGGTAAAGAAGGCTACTGCTATCCAGGCAATCCACCAGCCGCTAGCTCCAAATGCGCTAAA
>SCKS01000035.1 GCA_004124465.1 Fidelibacterota bacterium | reverse complement strand
CATCGGCACTTACACCTCTATTTCTAATGACTGTGACGTTATTGGTTGTGAAGTGGAGTATTCAATCATTATGTCGGGATCGTCACTAAAAAATGTTGAAAGAAGAATTGAAGCTTCTCTCATGGGTCATGATGTTGAATTGAGTCAGTCAAGTACTAGGCCCCGGGCGCACAGGATTATGGTGGGCGACCAGGGAAGAGTGGAAGTGGCCTAGGATGGCGCTTGTCTCCTCGAAAGGTGCTGAAAAGACAGTTGCATTCCACACGCTGGGGTGCAAGTTGAACTTTGCTGAATCCGCCTCCATCGGTACAAACGTGGAATCCCACGGTTTCAGGCGTGTCGATTTTTCTCAGCAGGCTGATGTTTATGTGGTAAACACCTGCTCTGTTACAAATAGCGCTGACAGAAAGTGCAGAAAAGTGGTTCGGCAGGCGCTGAGGAAATCGCCAGAGGCATTTGTGGCTGTTATTGGATGTTATGCTCAACTCAGGCCTGGAGAAATTTCCACTATCCCCGGTGTGGATCTTGTCTTGGGTGCTGGAGAAAAGTTTAATCTACCGGCTTATCTAAGTGATATTTCCAAAAGAGAATCGGGAGAGATTCATTCCTGTCAAATCGAAACTGTTGATCACTTTTTCCCGTCCTGCTCCACATCAGAGCGGACCCGGGCGTTTCTTAAGGTTCAGGACGGGTGTGACTACACGTGTTCCTACTGTACCATTCCCATGGCCAGGGGTCGGAGTCGAAGCTATGGAGTTAAACAAACGGTAGCCGTTGCCCGGCAGCTTCTCGATAAAGAAGTCAGGGAAATTGTGCTTACTGGTGTTAACATTGGCGATTTTGGTGCCGGCACGGAAGAGACCTTTATCGATCTTTTGACAACTCTTGATAGAATTGGTGCTGAACGGATACGCATTTCTTCCATAGAACCGAACCTGCTGACAGATGATATCATCGACTTTATGTCCGAATCCAATTCATTTGTTCCTCATTTTCACATACCGCTTCAATCCGGTTCAGACAAAATTCTGAAGCAAATGAGACGACGATACTCCAGTGAACTGTATCAATCCCGAGTAAAGAAAGTGAAACAGGCCATGCCCTACAGCTGCATCGGTGTTGATGTGATTGTAGGATTCCCTGGTGAAACTGATGATGATTTCAGTGAAACAGTGCGCCAGCTGAATGATGCAGATATTTCATACCTTCATGTTTTCAGCTATTCAGAGCGCCCTGGGACCGAAGCCGTGAAGATGAAACAGAAGATTGCGTCTGACGTACGGGCTGAGCGAAGTAAGCAGCTCCGAATTCTTTCAATAAATAAGAGACGTGCATTCTATGAATCGTGCTTGGGGCAAGTCCGTACCGTTCTTTTTGAAACTTGGGATAATGGTATCCTGGAAGGCTTTACTGATAACTATATCCGTGTTGAAGTGGAAGGAAAGAGGAGTCTTTCTGGAAAAACTCAAAGAGTGAGTTTGAGATCTATTATTGATGGCGTCATGCAGGGAGCCTTAGCGGATTGAGTGATGTCCCTTTTGTCGGTATTGCCGGCAATATCGCTGTGGGAAAAACAACGCTTACCAAAATGATTTCTGAACGATTGGGTTGGCGCCCTTTTTTCGAATCTGTGGATGACAATCCCTATCTGTCCGATTTTTATTCGGACATGAAGCGGTGGAGTTTTCATTTGCAGATCTATTTTCTTTCTCGCCGTTTTCGGACTCACAGGGAAATGTCCGAGGGAGACGTTCCCGCGGTGCAAGACAGGACCATTTATGAAGATGTAGAAATCTTTGCTCAATCCCTGCATGAGATGGGGAACATGCCCCAGCGAGACTGGGTAAACTACCGAGCTCTCTTTGATGAGATGACAGCCTATCTGAGGAAGCCTACACTTATTATATTTTTGAAAGCAACCACTGATTCACTACTAACGCGGCTGAAAAAGCGCGGCCGTGAATATGAAAAATCAGTGTCAGCAGAATATCTACACAACCTTAATATTGCGTACGCTAGATGGATCAATCGCGCAAAACTTGAGTTTAATGTTATGACTGTGGATACAGATAATTTTGATGTTTATAAAGATAAAGACCGGCTGGAACAGTTGATTCAAGATGTGGCTCAGCGTTGTGAGGCATGATAGAAAAAACACAAACCGTGTTGGACTATCCAGCAGAATCTTCTTACCTTATAGTTCTAAGATGGTGAACCGATGATTCTCCGTCACATTTTAATTCTTACAATGTTATCTATCGGTACTCTCGCGGGAGAGGAAGCAGAAGTAGTTTTCTCAGAAGTTTCTCTTACCAAAGGTGACGACGATCTTATCTATCTGACAATCAATAGTGATGAAGCCATTGCCGGGCTTCAGTTTGAGGTCAGTTACGATCCGGAAGTGCTGGAAATTGGTGTACCAAGTCTTACTACCAGAAATAGGGATTTTTCTCTCAAGATAAAAAAGGACTCAGCAAGCTTCAAAGTTGTGGCTTTCTCAATGGAAGGGAAGGCATTTAATCTTGAAGATCCTGTTTTGAAGATTCCTCTATCATCTAAGGGAGATTATGAAGGATCAATATCCCTTGATGTTAAGGATTTTATTCTTTCACGACCCGATGGAAACAAGATTAATCTGAGGGTTTCGGCTGGGCAGATATACCTTGTCCCTTCATTGCCAGCCACCTTTACGTTAAATCAGAATTTCCCGAATCCATTCAATAATCAGACCGTCATCAAATTTGATCTTCCTGAGTCGGCCCTTGTGGATCTCATTATCTACGATATCTTCGGTGAACGCATCCGTGCTTTGGAAGAGAGAAGTGTGCTTCCCGCTGGTTTTCACGCAAAGCGATGGGACGGTCTGAATGATTCCCAAGATCCAGTACCATCGGGTGAATATGTCTGTTCCATGAAGGTGGGTGTGAACTACCACGCCATGAAAATGGTCTTGCTGAGATAGAGGAGACTGATGAAAATAGTTGTTATCGGTGCTGGTGAAGTCGGTTTTCAGCTCTCAAAAGGGCTGAGCGAAGAAGACTTTGATATTACCATTATCGAAATTTCCAAAGAGAGGGTGCAGCGTGCATCGGAAAATCTCGATGTTATAACTGTGCGAGGAGACGGTGCCAGTCCCGATATACTTCGTGAAGCGGACGTTGAAAAAGCGGATATCGTGGTGGCTGTTACCCGCGTAGATGAAGTAAATCTTATCGCCTCGCAGCTTTCCCATGAGCTTGGTGCTAACAAGATCATAGCTCGACTCAGAAATACAGAATATTCTGAAAAGGGATCACTTATTCGTCCTGAGCGGTTTGGGATAGATAAGGTGATCCATCCTGAAATGGCGGCCACTGCGGAGATAAACCGCCTTGTGAGGCAAACATCAGCCACCTCTATTGTGGACTTTGAGGGAGGGCGATTGCAGCTGATCGGTATCCGCTTGGATAGCGGTTGCCCCATTATTGAACAGTCGCTGGATGCGGTTCAGTCAAGGAACGGCTCGCTTGCTTTTAATGCTGTTGGAATTATTCGTGGAAAGGATACAATCGTTCCTCACGGAAAGACCGAATTTGAAATAAATGACATTTGCTATTTTCTTGTGAGGAAGGAACAAGTTGAAAACCTGATGTATATGGTCGGCAAGCCGGTTCGAGAAACCAGGAATGTGATGATTCTGGGCGGCGGAAAGATTGGCCGTGCTGTAGCTTACGACCTTCAGGAGGAGATAAATGTGAGGTTGGTGGATAAAAACCGTGACAAGGCGCAGATGCTGGCGTCTGAGTTAAATAAAACACTAGTCTTAAACGGTGATGGAACTGACATTGAATTCCTGAGACTTGAGAATCTGGAGGAGCTTGATAGTTACATTGCATTAACTGAAAACGAGCAGACGAATCTTTTATCAGCTTTGCTTGCCAAACACTTAGGTGCCCGACAAACTATGATCCATGTCTCCACAACCGAATATATCCCGGCAATGAAAATGATCGGTCTCGATGCTGTCGTCAGTAAAAATATGTGCACAGTCAACGAGATCTTGGAATACATAAAAAGTGATGAAAAACTGGTGGTCACCAATTTTGAAGATATTGATGTGGAGGCCATCGAATTCAGTCCGGAACCCGGAAGTAAGATTACACAAAAACCTTTGGGTGAAATAAGTTTTCCCACTGCATCGGTCATTGGTGCAATAAATCATCGCGGTCATGTCTCTATCGCTCATGGAGACACCGAAATCACGGATGAGGATACTGTTCTTGTTTTTTCGCTACCTGATTCCATTCCCAAAGTGGAAAAGCTCTTTAATTGAATGAATGCACATTCGTTCGATACTTAATGTTTTAGCTGCGCTGCTGGCCTTCTTAGGAGTGACCATGCTTCTATCTGCGGCGTGGTCTTTTTATTACGGAGAGCCCGATCTTGAAGGTCTTCTCATATCCTCAGGAATAACAGTTTCTGTCAGTCTGCCCGTTTGGATCCTGACGCGGGGTAAGGTTACTCTCTCAGTTAAAGACGGATTTGCCATAGTAACACTGGCTTGGTTTACAATTGCCCTTTTTTCATCACTGCCTTTTATCATGACGGGAGCCATCCCAAATATTACGGATGCATTTTTTGAATCCATGTCCGGTGTTTCTACTACTGGTGCAACTATTCTAGGAAACTCGGCCACAATGCCACATTTGACCAATGGAATAGAAAGTTTGGGGAAAGGGATACTTTTTTGGAGAAGTTTTATTCAGTGGATTGGTGGAATGGGAATTATTGTGTTTAGTATCGCAATCCTGCCACTTTTGGGCGTAGGTGGTATTCAGCTATTTAGGGCTGAAGTACCGGGGCCCGTTCCTGACAAAATTAAACCGAGAGTGCAAGAAACTGCCAAGAGTCTCTGGCTCGTCTATCTAGGTATTACATCTGTGGAAGTAATACTCCTGTTTATTGGTGGTATGACTTTTTTTGACTCACTCTGTCACTCTTTTACAACCATGGCAACGGGTGGTTTTTCCACAAAAAATGCCAGCATAGCCTATTACAATAGCGCCTATGTCGAATATGTGATCATCTTTTTTATGTTTCTTGCTGGTGTAAACTTTACACTTCACTGGAAGACTATTACCTCTCCCAAACGGTTGAGCTATTTTCGGGATGGTGAATTCAAGTTTTACGGGTTTATGGTTCTGTTGGTTACTGTCTTCCTTTCCGCCAGCATTGCTTTGAATGTTGGAGGAGTTTCTCAAAAAATCATCAGAGATTCCCTTTTCCAAGTTGTCTCCATTTTGACCACAACTGGTTACAGTACAGCAGATTATATTCTTTGGGGGTCATTTGCTCAACTCTCTATGCTTCTGCTGATGTTTGTCGGGGGTTGTTCAGGCTCTACGGGCGGTGGTATGAAGATTGCCCGCATTATGGTTGTTATCAAATACAGTCTTTCGGAGATAAAACGGCTTCTCCATCCCAGAGCAGTCATTCCGGTCAGAATAGGGCAGCAGATGATCTCGGAGGAGGTCATCAGGAATACATTGGGATTTGTTCTCTTTTATGTTTCTGTGTTTGTTACTGTTTCTGTGATTCTTGCCGCAATGGGTCTAGATCTCGAGTCAGCCTTCGGTGCCACCGCTGCTTCCATCGGAAACATTGGTCCCGGCCTCGGCTCAGTAGGTCCTGTGGCCAACTACGCACACCTACCTGCATTGGCGAAATGGCTTTTAACATTTTGCATGCTCCTGGGCAGATTAGAGATATTTACTGTTATGGTTTTTCTGAGCACCATATTTTCAAGGCGATAGGATGACAAACGAAAAGAGCAATTTGTAAGTCATGGCTGACATTGATACTCTTCCAAAGCAGAACCCCGAGATAGTGCCGGATCACAGCATCCTCGACTGCATGAACCCTGCTACCGGCGAAATAATCGAAAAGATTCCTGCGACAACAGTTGAAGAGATTGAGCGAAAAATCATTACGGCAAGGGAAGCTTCCCACGCATGGTGTCGGCTGACGCTTCGCCAGCGTGCCAAAGTGATGAAAAAAGCTCAGAAAGCCTTGGTGGCGAGGATGGATGAAATTGTTGAGATTGTCCTTGATGAGACTGGAAAAACTGATTTTGACGGTGTCATCGAAATGCTTACTACGCTGGAGATCATGCGATTCAATAGAAAGATGGCTCCCCGCGTTCTGGCGCCTGAAGTCCGCCCGTTAGGACTTTTGGTTAAAAATAAACGGGGAACGGTTCATTACCGGCCTTATGGAGTTGTCGGTGCGATTTCTCCATGGAATTATCCATTGATTCAGCCGTCCATTCTTGTGGTGCCCGCCTTGCTTGCTGGCAACGGAGTTGTTTTGAAACCGTCGGAATTCACTCCGCTGACGGCGCTTAAAATGAAAGAGGTTTATGATGATGCCGGAGTTCCTGAAGGCATTTTTCAGGTGGTGATCGGTGCCGGCGATGTGGGTAAAACCCTAGTGGAATCGCAGGAGACAGACATCATTGCATTTACGGGCAGCGTTGGTGTGGGCAGAAAGATCGCTGTCAGCTGTGCGGAGCAACTGAAACCGGTGATCCTAGAGCTTGGCGGCAAAGACCCTCTCATCATTCTAAAAGATGCAAATTTGAAACGTGCGGCAGGTGCCGCCGTCTGGAGCGGTTTTCACAATGCAGGACAGACCTGCATTTCTGTGGAACGTGTTTATGTAGAGGAGTACGTGGCGGATGAATTCATACGTCTCGTAAATGAAATGACACAATCGATTATGGCCGGCCACAACCGGGATTCTTCCGATTACGGTAGCATGACCACGGTTCCTCAATTCGAAAAAGTAAAAGCACAAATCGAAGATGCTCGTGAGAAAGGTGCCCAAATTTTTTCTGGTGAATATTCGCCGTCCACTGGGGGCCATTTTCTTCCACCGACGGTTGTTACTGATGCTGACGATACTATGGCTATAATGCAGCAGGAGACATTTGGCCCAGTTATCGCTATCTCCCGTGTGAAGGATGAAGAGGATGCAGTGGAACAGGCCAACAGCATGAATTTTGGTCTCAATGCATCTATCTTTACGCGGGATAAAAAGAAGGGGCGTCGCCTCGCCAGCCGTATCCAGGCTGGCAACATCGTCATCAACGATGTAGAGACTAATTATCTATGTGTGGACGTTCCTTTTGGCGGGATTAAACAGAGCGGCATTGGCCGCCTCCATGGAATCGAAGGCCTCAGGAGTTTCACGCAAATTCAGTCGATAGTGGAAGATAGGTTTGGATTGAAAAAGGAATTGTGGTGGTTCCCTGTTTCCAATGGAACTAAAAAACTGTTTCGCTCACTTATTAAGTTGCTGTACGGCTGAACGGGTTCCTCTTTCAAATTTCTCAATAATACCTTAATAATAGAGATATCAAATTGAAGCTTAACAGTTTCTTCGAGGGTTGGTTCGGACGATATGTTTTGCCGGGAATTATCATGCAGTCTGTACTCATTGGCGGTGGGTACGCCACTGGCCGGGAAATTGTTGAATATGGTGCAAAGTTCGGTGCTATGGGGTGGATTGCCGGATTAACCACTTTTCTCGGATTTGCCTTTCTCAGTTTTCTCACTTTTGAATTGGCTAGGATCTACAAAGCTTACGACTACCGGTCATTGGTTAAACAGGTGGCGTGGAAAATGTGGTTTTTATACGAGATTGTTTACGTGTTGCTGGGACTGATTGTTATCGCGGTGATGGCTTCCGCAACCGGTGAGATAGTCCAGCAGACACTGGGTTTGAACTACTGGACCGGTGTTTTCAGCATTACGGTTGTGGTGGGCGTCCTGAACTTCTACGGCCGTCATCTTATCGAACGGTTCAAAACTTTTGGTACAGCGGCACTCTATTCGGGTTACATATTCTTCTCGCTGATTGTTCTTTCAGATCGTTGGAAGGAGATGGTAGCCACACTTTCTAAGGGTGACACTTCTTTTTCCACGGAACCAGTCACTGCTGGCATGGCCATTACTGTTGGCATTGTCTATGTGGGTTATAATCTTGTTTTTGCTCCGGCCCTTTTCACTCTCAGGCGACAGTCTACCCGAAGAGAAACTTTTTGGTCTGGGATGATTGCCGGTTTTCTCATGACGTTTCCATGGTTTCTCACCTATTTTTGCCTCATGGGGTTTTATCCTGATCCAAAGGTGTTGGAAGCGACCGTCCCTTGGCTGGTGATGCTTGAGGCAGTGGGAGGATCGGCCATTATTACTCTTTTTGGTGTTGTGGTAGGGTGGACACTCATCGAAACCGCAACAGGGATTATTCATGCAATTATCGAACGTCTGCATGTCCATGCGAAAGAACTGGGTCGAAAACCGATGACTCATACCCAAGATGCGCTGTTTGCTACTGCTATGCTTGTGATTTCTGTGGGGTTGGCTAGGATCGGTATCGTTGATCTAATAGCCAAAGGGTATGCAGCTATGGCATACGGAATGATCTTGGTTTATATTATTCCTCTTTTAACAGTGGGTATTTACCGTATTTTGAGACCTGAATGGAAAAAGGAATTTTGGAGACGGGCGTGATTTCTTTTTCTCATCTCTAATTATCTTAGTATCATCATGTCCATGTGAGATAATGGGAAGACAGTTTAATAGGTTATTAGTAGGAAGATTAACGTGAAACGGTATGCTGTATTAGTTGAGGGCAGGTTTGATTTTCTCTATGCCAAAACTGCCAACGCCCTGTTACGGTACAGAGCTGAAGAAGTTGTCTGTTGTATCGATTCGGATAATGCTGGGAAAACGACGAATGAAGTAATGAAACTGGGCGGAGATATACCCGTAGTGGGATCTTTTGATGAGGCGAAAGTATTTAATCCAGACACGTTGTTAGTGGGGATCGCTACTCAAGGTGGTTTCCTGCCCGAAAACATGCGACAATGCGTGCGTGAGGCTATTGAGAGCGGACTGGATGTGATTTGCGGTTTACACGCTTTCATCTCTGAGGATAAAGAATTTGCACTGTTAGCACAAAAACATGATGTCAGCATCACAGATCTCAGGAAGCCGCCAACGCCTCTGCCATTCTCAGAAGGAACTTGGCGCTCACGAAAGACACCCACCATTTTGACAGTCGGTGATGACTGCGATACCGGTAAAATGACGGCAGCATGGGAGATGAAGCGACAACTGGAAGAGAAGGGAAAGAAAGTTGCTTTTGTGGGAACAGGACAGACAGGGATTCTCTTGGGCGGATTTGGTGTCGCAGTGGACGCCATTGTGAGTGATTTTGAGGCTGGTTCAATTGAGGCTGAAATTGACAGAGTGGGGGAGGATGTTGATCTTATCGTCGTGGAAGGGCAAGGAAGCATTTCTCACATGGCCTATTCCGGCGTTACGCTGGGACTACTACACGGTACCATGCCTGATATGCTTTTGATGTGCCATGAACCGGCCAGAGATATTGATACATTTGAACACCCAATGGCAGACTTCAAAGAAGTGATGGATCTTTATGTCCGTCTTGTTCAGATATTCAAACCATGCGAGGTGGTGGGACTCAGCCTTATCACGCACACAGAGAGCGAAGATCAGGCCAGAGCCACCATTCAGAACTACAGTGAAAAATATGGAATTCCCGCATCGGATCTGGTCCGATTTGGTGGCGGCCAAGTGATTGATAATATTTTATCAAAACTTGGATGATATTACATTACTCCACATACCGACTTGAATTAAAGCATCGCTTTACCATAGCCCGAGGCTATGAGGATGCTGTGGATGTGGTACTTGTATACTTTACAAAAGATGGTGTCACAGGCGTTGGTGAGGCGGCCCCATCGGGCCGTTATAATGAAGATGCACTAACAATTGTTAAGCATCTCAATTCAATATCGTTTAATGAGGTTTCATCGAAAGATTCTCTTGATTATTGGCTCGACGCCGCCCTTCCTAAAGCTAATGGTATGCGGTCATTGGAAACTGCTTTTGATCTCGCTCTGCATGATCTTTACGGTAAACTGAACAACACTGCAACCACGAATCATTTTGATTCTGATCCCCAAAAAGCGTGTATGACATCTTTCACAATAGGTATCGATGACCGGGAAAAAATCAAGGAAAAGGTGCTGGAGGCGGAAGAATATCCGCTCCTTAAAGTCAAGCTGGGCAGTGATCATGACAAGGAAATCATTAATACATTGCGTGATGTCACCGACAAATTGATTCGCGTGGATGCTAACGAAGGATGGGATCTGGAAGAGGGGAAGAGAATGTGCGATTGGCTTGCTGAGCGGAATGTGGAATTTGTGGAGCAGCCGCTTCCGGCGGATAA
The DNA here is from genome assembly GCA_004124465.1 of Fidelibacterota bacterium. Classification (GTDB taxonomy): domain Bacteria; phylum Fidelibacterota; class Marinisomatia; order Marinisomatales; family S15-B10; genus UBA2125. The sequence goes on along the minus strand of SCKS01000035.1, from coordinate 3,974 downwards.
TTTAGATGATACTGCTAAATTGCGTGAGCATTCTCCACTGGAATTGGTTGCAGATGAGAATTGCATCGATTCTGAAGATATTCCTTCCATCTCTGACGCCTTTGACGGCATCAACATTAAATTGATGAAATGTGGTGGACTCCGGGAAGCGTTCAAAATGATTCAGATGGCAAGAGAGCGACAGATGAAAATTATGCTCGGATGCATGATAGAAACATCTGTTGCCATAACCGCTGCTGCCATCCTATCTCCTCTTGTTGATTATGCCGACCTAGATGGAAACATCCTCGCATCCAATGACCCTTTTGATGGTGTGAAAGTTAAAGATGGTATGTTGGTGCTTCCTGAAGGTCCTGGACTTGGTGTTACGCTGAAAGAGTGAAGATTCTCGGTATAGATCACGTCGCCATTGCCACCGATGATATCGATAGGGATGCTCCTTTCTGGAAATATATTCTAGGTATCAATCACAGTAGCCGGGAGGACGTTCCGCAAGAAGGTGTAACTACGGATATCTACGATACAGGAAGAGGGAAAATTGAGCTGTTAGCGGATTTTGGAGAAAATTCACCTATTAAAAGATATATTGAAAAAAGGGGTAAGGGAATCCATCACATCAGCCTCCAGGTAGATAATATCAATGCGGCGACGGCTGAACTGAAAGAAAAGGGGATTCGCCTCATTAGTGACGAACCGAAAGTCGGTGCAGAAGGTTATGAAATAATCTTTATTCATCCGGAAAGTACTGGCGGTGTCCTTGTCGAGTTGGCTGAAAAGCCTGAATGAGTCCCTCAATCAGTCCCATTTGTTAAGCTCAGGGTGGCAAGAATTAATCACCGTTCCACTGACTTTGGTGGTTTCTGGTCCTAATTGGTAAATTGGCGCACTGATCTCTGAATTTGCTCATGTCTGCAAACGACCCAATCCAGGAAAAATTATCTCAGTTGCCTCGAAAGCCCGGGGTATATCTGTTTAAAGATAATAAGGGGAAGACCCTCTACATTGGAAAGGCAAAAGTGCTAACCAATCGTGTTCGCAGTTATTTTCACAAAAGTACAAACCATTCATTAAAAGTCAATTCCCTGCTTCGCAAGGTAAAAGATCTAGAATGGATCGTTACAGGGAGTGAAGTGGAGGCGCTTCTGACAGAGGCCAATCTTATTAAGGAACAGATGCCTCATTATAATGTTCTGCTGAGAGATGACAAATCATTCCCTTATATCAGGATCACGAATGAGCCGTTTTCCCAAGTTTTCATTACCAGAAAAGTTATTCATGACAATTCGAAATACTTTGGTCCCTTCACCGATGTAATAGATCTACGGCGAACCTTGAAAGTATTACATAAGATATTTCCAATTCGGAGCTGCGACTACAATCTTAACAATACCACCATTTCGGCGGGACGATACTCAGTCTGTCTTGATTACCATATCAAAAAATGTCAGGGACCTTGTGAAGGATTGGTCACTCAAAAGGCCTATGAAGAAATGATCCAAAACGTTATACGCTTTCTTCATGGACAGACGTCCGGCATACGCAAAAGTCTTAAAGAGCGAATGGAATCGGCAGCGAATAATATGCGATACGAAGAGGCAGCTACTTACAGAGATCAGTTGCAATCGGTGGAAAAGTTTGCCAAACGGCAGAACAAGGCTACAGCATCCTTTGATGATAAGGATGTTATAGCCATCGCCAATGATAATAACGACGCGTGTGGCGTGGTTGTCCGTATTCGCGGCGGTAGAATTGTGGGTCGGGAAAAGGTATTCTTAACGGGCGTTCTTGACGAAACTATGGAGAGAATGGTATCCGATTTTATCCGGCAATTCTACCTCATCACCCATTTTGTTCCTGGTGAGATCGTGGTACCTGCCAGACCGAAAGACGAAAAAACTTTAACCAACTGGCTTGAATCGAAACGGGAAAAACGATTGAAATTCATTGTACCTCAAAGGGGTGAAAAAGCGAGACTATTAAGGATCACTCGCCAGAACGCTGACCTCCTCCTTGGAGAACAACTGAGAAAACGGAAACGTCGAAAGGAGTTGATTCCGGCCATGGTGAGCCAGTTGCAAGAAGACCTCAATCTCGCCGTGCCTCCCCGGAGAATTGAGGCATTTGACATTTCAAATATTCAAGGAAAGCAGCCGGTGGGGAGTATGGTCTGTTTTGTAGATGGAAAACCGAAAAAAAGTAATTACCGAAAATTCAAGATTAAAACTGTGGAAGGTGTTGATGACTTTGCCATGATGCGGGAAGTGGTCCAAAGGCGCTACTCACGGCTGAAGAGTGAGCATACTATTTTTCCGGATCTTGTACTAATTGATGGTGGAAAGGGGCAGCTTAGCATGGCAATGTCCGCACTTCAGGAACTGGGTCTCAGCTACATTCCGGTGGCTGCTTTGGCGAAACGACTTGAAGAAATATTCTTACCAGGTCACTCAGATCCTCAGTCTGTTTCGAAAACATCTCCAGGACTTATCTTGCTCAGGCGAATTCGCGATGAGGCACACCGATATGCTTGCTCTTTTCATCGCTAGCGGCTTACAAAAACGATTACCAAATCGCTTTTTGATGATGTAAAGGGAGTAGGGCCGGTCACCCGAAAAAAACTTTACGACAAGTTTCAGAATTTGGAATCGATAGCTTTGGCTTCATCATCAGAAATCAAGGAGAAAATAGGCGTGGCACTACCTTTGGCAACAAAGATCATCAAGGCAGCTCGACGAAAGACGGCGAATGAGTTGTAAATCATGACGCAAAGAAAATTCCCCAGATTTCTGTACCAACATCTGAAGACGACCCTGGGCCGAGAACCTTCTGATGAGGAACAGTCACTGCTTCTCAGGTGGGCTGAATTTGATAATCAGCGAAGATTTGCTCAGATCCTGACCACAGGCGAAGGAACCGGTGCGCCAGTTTCTTTAGCCAACTTGTTCAGATCGAAAGGTTCAGTCACTCTTGATGACTTAGGAGAGATCATGGGTCGAGTGGCCAATGACTTGGTTGCATCGGGAGTCACTCCACATATGCTGTCACTTTACTGCCGTACCCCAAGACCGGAGAAGCGCGGCGTTAGGACAACCGTAAATCGTACTGCCAAGGCGGCGGGAGATGAACCAGTATCCTTTGGGTTCACCGATTATCCTTTTAGCTCATGCATCGTTGCTGCTTCCAGCGGTGATCAAATTGCGGAAGAGCCCTCCAAAGAAGCTACCGATGGTGATGCTGTGATTCTATTAAACTCTCCTTCTGGGGAGAGTCTGATGACACCCTTGCTTCAGGAATTAGGAGATGTTGATAAATGTATCATCAAGGTTCGGGTTGAAGGTGCTGATCTGTCAACGCAAGCTGTCAGGCTGGCAAAGCTTTTGCGGATGGGGGTACACCTCAATGGAAAATCATTAAAAGTAGTTGGCCAAATAGCTTTCATGGTGGTCTGCCGGAATGGTTCTGAAAACAAGATCAGAAAAATGGCACGAAAGCACAATGTTTCGGCATCACTCGTGGGAAGAATATCCAGGGATAAAACCTACAGAATTTCCGGAGCTGATATTTCTTTACCTTTATCATGTTTCAGTCTGTTTGACAGCGAGGAAGTAGTCCCGTCCGACATCCGAACACCGGATGAGTTGATGCATCAATCCGGTATTACCTTGAATAAGATTAAACAGCCGAAATCGTTCAACTCAACCTTTTTGGTTATCTTGGCCACTGAGGAATGCATGGTAGCTTCGCAACTTGCTGCTGCTTTGCCGGGCAGTTCTTTAAGCATATCAGCCAATGATCACATGGTTTGGCTTGATCCTAAAAGAGGTGCTCAGGCAGCAGTCGCTACAGCTGCCCGGAGAATTGTGAGTGGGGGGGTAGCTCCCATGCACGCTGCCGTTTCCGTACATCTTCCGGAAAGATTAACTGAGAACGTACAATACCGTTTCCGGGAGATAGCTGAAGGGGTTAGTACAGCTACG
>SCKS01000106.1 GCA_004124465.1 Fidelibacterota bacterium | reverse complement strand
GTTATCGTTGTCGAGAATGTAGCATCGCATTGGTCGATGTGAAAGCCGAAGCGGTGAGGCCGAAGGCCTAAGCATCACTCCCCCTGCCTAAGGACATGAGATGCAGGGTTTGGCTCATCGCTCTGACGTTGGTTCTCATTGCAATGGCTCCGGGAGCGACTGCCGATTTATCGACCGAGCATCAGACGCTGAACCTCGTTTGCTCGAATGATGATTGTTCGTTGTCACAGGATGCGGTTGGAGACGCGATGCTGAGTGAGGAGGAACGCGATGCCAATCCATTGCAACCGGTGACAGTGACCTTGGAATTCCCGATGAGGCCAGATCAAACCAGTGTCAGCCTTCTGCCCGGTCTCATCGAATCGATGATCATTGATTTCAGAATCGATGTGGAACCATCAATGATAAACTGGACGGCAATGACCATAAGCAAAATACCCATAACACGCTGGATAACCCGCACCCAGGTGGTCCCCAACCGGCGGGACAGTTTATCGGCACCAACCAGAATGAAATAGGTCAGTGCCAGGACAGCAATGATGGAGGCAATGAGAATCCCGTAGTGAAGTGGGATGTTTGCTTTCCCCGCCAACACCATGGCACCAGTGATAGCACCGGGTCCTGTTAAAAGTGGAATACCCACAGGAGTGATGGCAATGTCGTCTGTTTCCAAACCTTCCTGCTGCTCCTGCGGTGTAGACCGGGTACGGGAGACGATGACTTCCAGCATCCGCAGGCCCGTTCTAAAAAAGATAATACCCCCCATGATCTTAAATGCATCAAGGGTGATACTGTAAAGCTGAAAAATGTATTTGCCGAGGAATGCGAAAATGAGGAGTGTTACAATCCCTGTCATTGCCCCTTTCCGGGCGATGATCTTTCTCTGGTGTTCATCAAAGCGCTCCGTCAGAACAAGAAATACAGTGGATATGCCAAGTGGGTTCACCAGTGTAAAGAGTGTGAAAAAACAGAGGAGGGTATATTCCAGATAACTCATGGCGAAAATTACATTTTTTCAGGTTGGCTGATGCCCAGAATTTCCAGACCGTTGGCCAGGACAGTCCTTACTGCTGAGACTAAAAAAAGACGGGCCGTCGTCAGTTCTTTGTCATCGGTCACAACGCGGTGCTCGCTGTAAAACTTGTGAAACTCTGTGGCCGTCCATTGGAGGTAGCCGGCCACTGTCTGCGGCTCCAGATTTTCAAGGGCGTTCATCACTGTTTCAGGGAAATGGATGAGACTTTTTATGAGGCTCAACTCTTCGTCCTTTTTTATAAGAGTAAGGTCCGGCTCGCCGCCGCTTTTGGTACCCATTTCTTCGGCATATTTGAGAATGTTGCAAATTCGTGCGTGGGCGTATTGGAGATAGTAGACTGGATTTTCATCTGATTCCTTTTCTGCCAAACCTATGTCAAAATTCAAGTGACTCTGCCTGTTTCGCATGATGAAAAAATAACGGACAACATCGACCCCCACCATCTCCATGAGTTCATCCAGAGTGACAAAGGTAGCTTTCCGTGTGGACATTTTCACTTTCTTCCCGTTGCGTAGAAGTGAGACAAACTGATGAATAAGGACCCTGATCTGGTCTGTTTTATAACCCAGCGCGCCTATAGCCGCGATAACATCTGGGTAAGTATCCTTGTGATCGGCGCCGAAAATATCCACAATGAGATCATAACCCCGCTCCACTTTGTCACGGTGGTAGGCTGTATCGGGAAGGCGATAGGTGGGCTCACCGCTGCTTTTAATGAGAACAGTATCATCTTCTTTACCAAATTCTGTTGTCTTCAGCCATACTGCGCCCTCTTTGTCGTAAACAAGACCTTTCTCCCGAAGAAGGCTCACCACTTCGTCAATACTCCCTTCGTCGTAGAAGCGCTGTTCGTTCACGAATGAATCAAAATGAATTCCCAGCCGGTCCAACGTTGACCTGATATCAGCGAATATCTTCTCCTCGGCGGCGTCTCTAAAGGCCGTCACTTCAGTCTCATCTTTCAGAGTTTCCTCTTTTACGTCATAAATCTTTTGAGCGATATCACGGATATACTCCCCCTCATAACCACCTTCCGGGAACTCTCCTTTCTCACCCACTATCTCCAGATACCGGGCCCGCACTGACTCGCCTAATAGCCGCATCTGCCGACCGGCATCGTTGTAGTAATACTCCCGCTCCACTGCATAGCCGTTCCATTCCAGGATCCGCGCTACCACGTCCCCAAGAACAGCCTGCCTACCATGACCGACGGTGAGTGGCCCGGTAGGGTTGGCGCTGACAAACTCCACCAATGCCCGCTGACCTTTTCCTGATTCTGATATTCCATAGTTGTCGCTCGCAGAAACAATTTTGGTCAGTTGATTCCGAAGGTAGTCCGTGGTTATACGAAAATTGAGGAACCCCGGTTTAGAAACCGTCACCGCTGAACAGATGTCCTCAGACAGTTTCAGTTGGCTCTGAATTGCTTCCGCCAGCTCCATGGGAGGCTTTTTAGCGGACTTGGCTAGGGATAGGGCTACGCCGGAAGAGATATCCCCCAGTTCGGACATCTTGCTGGGATCAAGCCTTACGGAATTGGTTTCAAGTCCAAGGGAGGAGAGGGCCTTACTAAGGCACTCATGGATGTGACGCTTCACATCAACAATTGACATGGCGCAAGTTTAGATAATTCAGGGTTTGAACGGCACTCTTATTCGGCTGTGATGTGGTCTTCCACCACTTCTGATTTCCCGTCGGCCCAGAGTCGCTCCAGCGAGTAGAAATCCCTTTGATCCGGCTGAAAGATGTGAATGACAGCGTTCACATAATCCATGAGTACCCAACCGAGGTTATCGAGCCCCTCCACGTGCCACGGTTTTTCTTCAGGCATGAGACCGTCACTCACCGCATCGTGGATGGTTTTAACGTGGGTGTCCGAACTTCCTGAACAGATAACAAAAAAATCTGTTACCGTGGTGAGCTCTCTTACATCCAGAATGGTGATTTTTTCCGCCTTTTTGCTCAGAGCAAGAGATGAGGCGCGGTGGGCCAGATCGTAGGAGGCCGTCTCTGCTGAAGATTTTGCTGTTTTGGTCTTGGTCAGGGTTGAGAGGCGAGGAATCTCTGAACAGGGGAGATGTTCAGATAATCGCTGCCAATGACGATAGTGACATCAGTGAGGAGTGAACCATCGGGATCAACAAAAACACGTATTGAATCCCGCGGGGAGATGTCCAGAAGTTTTGCCACTTGGGCTACCTTTTCAAATTCGTCTCGGCGGAGGATTACAATGGTTTTATCGTAATGAAAATTGTCGGCGTTTTCTGTCCTGACGACATCCAGATGTTTATCCCGGAGATAGTCAGTGAACTGTTGCGCCAGTCCGCTGATGCCGCATCCATTCAATACCTCTACTTCAATGGTCCGAAGTAGTGAATTATCATGTGCTGTAACAGTGAGGGCGGGGGGTGCTTCCTGACGAAAATTCTGGATGGTCATACCACCCCTCATGTGCCGATTCACAACAGATGCCACAAACGCCACGGAGGTAATACTCAAAAGGACAAGGGCCACATTAGCCCCTGAGAAAAGCGACTTTTTCTTGGAAGACTTGGATTTACGCCAGGTTTTTCTACGACCTCTGCCGGCCATTCAGCGGATCACCTTGGCGGAAAGGCGTAAAGACTGTAGGGACTTAGACCCCACTGTCTCTGATAGCGGGGATGGTTGTCCATAGAGAGACTGAAGCTGAGATTATTGGACGCTTTGTACTCCAACTGGGCGCCGTAGAAAACCATGGGATTAACAGCGTTAACTCCTTGAGGAGTGGGCGATGAAAGAGTGGGCTGAATCAGATCAATTCTCGAGGTTAGAGACCACTTATCATTGATGAGATAATTCAGATTGTTGGTATAGGTACCGTAACTGGTGGCAAAACCACCCATGGACGCCATCCCCAACGAAAAACTGTGATTCATGGTGAGCCGGTCAGAATTGAAGAGTGAAGAGAGGGAATTGCCTTGGCTCTGGGCCATGGTATCCTTAATCCTTGTGGTGGGGACGTTGTGCCGGTATTGAGCATTGGCACCGGTGAACAAGAGACCGATGAAAAAGAAAACGAGTAACCTGTTGAATACAGTATGCATCTAGCCTAACCTAATGTCTATTGTGAATGATTGTCAAGTCCGTTTTGTTCCGGTGAAGGTTCAGCTCCGGCAATAATACCGCCGCCTAAAAGAATATCATCAATGTAGAAAACAGCCGATTGCCCCGGCGCCACAGCAAACTGAGGTGACTTGAACTTCACCGATACGGAACCGTTCTCTCTGTACTCCATTTTGCTCTTTACACCATCGTGATTGTAGCGGATATGGGTGTA
>SCKS01000105.1 GCA_004124465.1 Fidelibacterota bacterium | reverse complement strand
TTCAACTCGAAGTTGGTCGCGCCACCGGCGTTGACCCAGCCGTTCACGAGGTTCTCACCGTCGTAGATGTCGCTTGGCCCGGCCGTCAACTCAAACCCATCCGAGTCGAGTTCGGAGATCTTCGCAACCGGTGGGGGAATGAGCACCTTATCAATGATAATCACACTCGCTGTAAAAGAATAAATTTCATCCAAAACCTTTGCGTCGTTGATCATAATGGTATCAGTTGACTTGGAATACCAGGTTCCGTACGAAGCACCGCCCTCTTCATTGGAAACCGTGATCTCTTTGCCAAGTACAGTCGTGTGGGCACCTTCCTCTAAATTATCAGCTGCCACATAACTATTAATAATATGATACTTGAAAAGGTCCGTAAGTTTGTCGGTATTAGCCTGCAGGTCAGCCAGCACGCCATCTGGCAGAGCCGCCCAGGCCTCGTCCGTCGGCACAAAGACCGTGTCGGAGCCAGACAACCCAAGAGAATCCACACCAATAGCCGTCACCAAGGAGAAGGCGGTGCTTAATTCTGGAACTCGTTCAATCGTCCCCAAGCCATCCGCGAACGCGCTTCCATACCAAGGAAACTGCTCCGGAGCGTAAGACACCAAATGTTTTCCGGGGATGCCACTGCTTGCATCTGGGGGGGTGTCAAACGCATCGGTCTCGGATGGCAATCTCCAGGCCAAACCACAATTATCGCCACCGGTACCTTCCTTCCAAAACGCTTCAAAATAATACCTTTGTCCTTGCTCGAGTGAAACAAGGGCTGATCTTAAATTATCATCATCAAGCAGATAAGCATTGGCCGACCCAGTAACTTCACAGAGTATCTCAGTGTTGTCCATTGATTCATCTGTGCTTAAATAAAACTCACCATTATCATCTGAATGAAAGAAGAACCTATATTCACCCGTCTCAGGCGCAACGATCCAACCAGACATTTTAGCACCATAATTGTCTGCTCTGGCGTTGGCTTCCCCTCCCATCACGAACGTTGTGTTAGTTTCAGGGATATGAATATTGGAACTATAATCTCCAGTCACAAATATCGGATCATCATAAAGAATACTCAAAGCCGTACCGTCAATTCCGTTGTAATATTCAACATCCACATAACCATTAATTTCCTTGTATGAGGTTACTGATGTCGAGCCGCTTAACTTGTTGTTTGAAACATCAGCAACATCAAATGTAATCTGATAAACTGTGTCGGGCGCCTGAGCAGTAGTGGTTATTTCCGCTGATGTAGGACCTGAAGCTTCGGCAGATTCAACAGTTAAACCCTCTATGGTGTAATTTGAGGTTTCCTTTAACGATTCCTCATCCATGTTTTCATTGAAGGTCAGATGGAAAATTGACATTGACTTATGTGCAGACGCACCGACCAGGATCGGTGTCGTGATATCAGGAGTGACCGTCAATGTTACAGTATCACTGTATTGATAACTATTGGGACCAAAGACAAGTGCCCTAATCTCCGCACCTTGGTTGTCATCGGACAGATCGTTCACAGTGAAAAGTTTACCGTCTCCTGCAGGTTTCCCATTGTAGAACCATATCACGGTCGAATTCTCAGGATCGGCCAACCCAAGACTAACTTCCGCAGATTGCAGTTCTTCACCAGAACTATCCTTGGGCTGTTCTGTAATTAGACTCGAAGAGACCGATGCGCCAAACATTTCACCCGTCATGGTATCGATTACCTGTGAGTCGCTAAGGGCTGAAGCGAATATCGCGAATTCATCAAAATGACCTTCCAGGCCGTCAACCGCATTAAGGTCACCCAAAACGTTAATGGCGGAAAAATCTGAAGGTAGCGGCATTAAGCCGTCATCCTCTGCCAGAAGTTCCCCGTTTACATATATTTTTTTATTACTCTTATCCTTAACAAAAGCGTAATGGTTCCAAGTCCCGTAGGTGCCGTCAAATGACGTTATAACACTTTGGTTTGCTGTATCCCACGAAATGTCACCGCCCGATAGCGGGACCTTTGCCGAAGCGCCATTATTGTTTACAGTACCGAATGAAACCCCATGAAAGGCACTGCTGTAATTCTCTTGTCCCGGGTTAACATTTTTAGCCCAAAATGTGAACGTAACAGCATCAACAGTACTTGCCAGATTTAAGACCTCCCCATACTCAATCCGCAAGCCATTGCCACCCGTGGTATCTGGATCATTGGTGGAATCCACACCGCTTCCCCTGATCCCTGCACCGCTGTTAATGGTGGCCCAAGCCGTCAGCTTCCCTTCAATGTTCCTGACACTATCGTAGGTTTTGCCGTCCTCCTCCTTATCAAAGTCAAAGTAGGCCAGCATATTCAACCCTTCCGGATCAACCGCTTCCTCAATGAAGAAGGACCAGTCGACTTTCCTGGTGTCACCGGCTGAGTCTCCAAACTCCACTGAGGCTTTAAGTTCCCCCAAGGTGGTTGGCACATGAACAATTTTCTTCAACCCATCTTCCTCAACAATTTCAAATGCCGCGGATTCACCGTTGATGGAAAACTTTACAGAATCTGACACTAAAGTTCCAAGGGAACCGTCACTGACATGAAGTTCAACACTCATATTGGTGGTAAAACCTCCCGCACTCGGAACGACATCAACAACTGAAACCCGCCCGGTGGAGACAATCTCAGCCGTGGACTCGTCGCTCACAGCCCCGACAGGGACATACGCCTTTAGCGCACCTGCTTCGTCGGGATCGTTGACAAGTATTTTATTGCCATCGACCACAGAAAAGAGTTCTACATGTGCCGCCCCTGTGCCTTCCCACCAAAGAAGCTTAAAAGGATAAAGCCCTGCCTTTTCAATGAAAACAGTGAACAAGGTTTCTCCAGTAGTTTGGCGAACAGCAACTTCCTTTGGATATAATTCATTATAATCAGACTGGAAGGTGGCCCTGAAACCGTCGTCAGAGTTCACTCCCAAAGTTGTGCGTCCCACTGGCAAATCCAAAAGGGTTATGAACCCGGCAACAATCCCGTCATTCGAGTCATACCAACCGGGTATTCCAGGAATAGGCTGATCCTCCTTACCTCCCGTGGCATTAAATGTACCCGCATCGGCGGGAGCATCTTGGTTGAGGTTCACAGTTTGAATAATTTCGGGATAATAGCTCCATTCCTCAACGGAATCTATGTCTGCCTCATTCAGGTAAAACGCCCCGTCTGGATCCAAAAGTTTACCGTTAAATTGGGTCAATGCCTTTCTCCAAGCGTTGTCGTGAAGGTGCGTTCCCGACTCGGATTGAGAGGTAGATATTTGAGTAACATAGGCCAGAATCCCAGGGTCGCCCTTGATAGAATCATCGGTCGCATAAACGCCACTCACCGAAGTATAGGGTGGAACAACAACTCTAAATGAAGCTTCGATTGTGTTTCCGGTTGAATCTTTCATTGAAACCTCAAGTTTATGCCCAGGGCTGATCGATACCGTAACTCCCTGGTCCAGATAGGGTTTAATTTTCATGCCGTCATCCTGACTGATCATGAAATGAGGCCCTTCCTCATAAAAGAGAACCCTGCCTGTCCCCATCACGATAGGGGCTCCTGGACGGTTATTGGCCACAATATTTGCTGTTGCGCCTGCCTCAAATGCATACTGTGCCTTACGATCAAAATAAGTCGCTCCTCGATCGCAGAGCGCAATGTTCCCAGCCACATCAGCCGCATTTTTCAGGGGCACATCTGCCACAGCCGGATCTGTATAGACCACCTTGCCTTCGATTGCCTCGGGCAAGTTGGCAACCGTGATGGCATGGTTGGAGTCCACCTTAAATAGGGATGTAACCGCCTCAGGCGGTGAGGTGATGGTAACATAGTTTGGATCAGCAACGGGCAGAGGGGGATCCGCTGTGTAAAGAATGGTGGCAACCCCGCCATCCTTCTCCTTAACAGGCACCACATCTATGCCGTTAAATTTGACCGATATTGTATCCAGGTCCACCTGGCTGGAATCCGTGTCGGTAACCTCAACCGTAAAGCCTCCCGGTCCACTTTGAACAAGCTGAACTGTGGCCGGAACATAAGGAACATCGCCACTAAAAAAAGCAACCTTATCAATAACCCAGTTTGGATTAGTTCCTGTGGAACAATCATCGTACAAGGCCACGAACCGGACCGATATGGCATCCCCGGCAGCAAATGTCCCCAAGCTTGCCGATGTGGTGATGTAAGAACCATCCGCATAACCGGCAGAGGTTTCACCGAATCCATTTTGGCCTTTTGCGATTCCGTTACCCACGATGGCAACATTCGTATAACCGTTTGCAGAAAATGCGTCTTTTCCCACATCCGTGTAGTCACCGCCATTAACACTGATCCAGAGCTGACCCGCATCCCACATAGCTCCCTCA
>SCKS01000104.1 GCA_004124465.1 Fidelibacterota bacterium | reverse complement strand
CCCATAACAAGAGTTGGTGGCTCTCCATCGTCGGATGGTATGCCATTCCATCGGGCCACGCGATGATTCCCACTGTCAACAACATAAAGCTTACCGTCAATCACACAGAGCCCCGCCGGCATAGACAAAGTATCTTCCTCTGCTTTACTTATGGTAAACCCATCCAGGTTTTCATCGCCCAACCCAGAAGTCATTTCATCTAGAGTCGTCGAGAGCCCTCGGTTTTCCATACAATCTGCAAAGTCCTCCTGACCAAGAACGACGTTGGAAGGTTCACCATTTTCTTCCGGGAACTGATCCCAAACCAAAACACGGTGATTGCCTCCATCAGAAACAAATAGCATCTCCCCAAATTTACAAACATCCTGAGGAGCAGAAAGCGTATTATCCCCAGGGTCATCCGCGCCACGGTTAGACATTACGGTAGAAAAATCACCCTGACCAATGATTAGATAAGCGCCCTTCTCCGGAGCCTTCTCCTCAACAACTTCATCCAACTCGTCTACTTCGTCGGATTCGTCTACCTCAAGCTCATCTAACTCATCCTCTTCATCTGTCTCAACTAACTCTAAAGACTCCTCCTCATTAGAGTCTTCTTTATGCTCCTGATCTTCATCCGACATACCACACTCCTCCAAACACAATTACATATACAAACTTTTAAAAAATTACTAATTAAGCATCCCACCGCTAGCGCAGAAATTTTCTATGGAAGGCGTACTATGAACGATTCGAAGCTGTACATCAAGGTAAATGCAGTCTTTGCCACATAGACACTACTTTTCGTCCATTACGATCTTGTTCAGACCCATCCCAGATAGCGAATGCCATCAGAATTTCTTGATCGTTTGTGAACCGTTTATCCCATTTATTTAGAGATTCTAAAGTTCGATAAAGAACGACCGACCAACTCCCATCTTTCCACACACCTTTTCCAAGCACATTCTGTTTTGTGCTCGGTTGAGGTGTGAGAGTACCAAAACCCTCCGCATTCATTTCCTCAACTGGAACATCCCTAAACGGATTGAGAGCATCGACAGGATTGACTTCACCACCGAAGATCATCGCATCAAGATCCATTCCCTTGGTAGCATACTCGATCTTTTCCTTGGTTTCGATTTCCGTCTGCCAGTCTGCACGCCATTGCCAAATATTGACTACTTTCCCTCGGTTACCCATCCCAAAAAATGGCTCATTGTGCCCGTGCGTGTGAAGAAGCACATCACCGAGAGCAAATTCCACTGCCACCGCGTCTTTAAAATCCTGGTGGCGGCTAGATGAACGATCTGGAACAGGGTCTTCCCACTCTAGTCGAAAGGCCACTGCATCATCATTTAACGCGGACCGAATTTTTATGTGACTAATAGGGAGTTTCCGCGCGTTGAGAGGAAGAAGTTTCACTACCTTCTCTGGGATGTTTTCCCACAACTTGTGGTACGGATCGAGTACAAACTCATCATTAACCTTCGTTGAATAAAGATCAATTTCATATCCAGATTTTTTCACACGATTCGTCTCAATTTTAGAGTGAATAAAAGCGGTTATATTCCACCGCTCTTGATCGCTCAAATGACCATAGTTTTTCATGGGAGTGCCTTCAATTCCCGTGGTCAATGTTGTGAAAATATCGTTCCGCTCATAGCCAAATTTGTAAGTATTCGGGTTGGTAAGATCGTATACAAAAACTCGGTGATCCCAGATGTCAAAAAGATTTTCGGCTTGCGGACCTTCCCCTTTCAGATCCGTGCCATGGCAACCTTGGCAACGCATCTCCCGGTACAGTTTTTCTCCAATTGCTATCAACTCGGTAGTGACGGGTGGAACCGTTCCCAAGTCAATAGCGGGCCGTGCCGTTTCGTTTTTGAATCGTTCCGAAAAACCCTTTATATACTCAACAACAGACCATGTTTCCTCATCACTAAGAGCACTTTTCCACCCAGGCATGGCTGTTCCAGGAACGCCCTCTTGGATGGTCCGAAAGATATCTTTATCAAGAGGGATAGAACCGGGAGGGGTTGTGCGATGTTTAAAAAGTCCCTTGCGAAAATCACGGGGCCAGGGATAAAGATAAGCCATTGCTTTGCCACCACCGTTGCCATCGGCACCGTGGCAAAAAACACACATGTGTTTATACACCGTTTCGCCTAAGGCAAACCCACCCGCACCAGCAATGGCATGACCTCTTTCATGGGGCACCCTTTCCTTCGATGTTTTCGCTAGCCCATCATGTTTGCGATCGGAGTGCGCCCACACAACTGAACCCATAAATACCAAGCCCAGAATTAAAGTCCAAAAAAGAGCCTGCCTGCTAGTGAGTATTTTGGAGGGGTGATCCAAGTGTGTATACCTCTTCATTTCCATTCAACCCATCTTCTGAAATATCAACCCAAATATTTCTACAATTTTTTCGGTAATCGAGACCTTTGCAGTAAAACAACGGGTACTTGTTTGCGAAATAAATCACGGGGTTGGAGAAGTAAACCGCCTGATGGTCGTACTGGGCCAACTCTATCGCCCGAGCCATATCTATTTCCTCAGCGGAGGCTTTACGTGCAATTTTTCGAGTCACCATGTAATCCAGCTTGCCGTCCAACTCAAGATCATAGTATGTAGAGATAAGACCTGGAATACTCAACACTTCCCAGCCCCTGTATGCGGGGTCCCTCCAGCCTGGCTCCTTCGGAATATCATCCACGGTACTTGTTTGTACCAAATATTCTTTTGGGGTGCTTTGACCCGCTGACTCAAAAACAAATATCAGAAAATGCGCATGAACAAAAAAAATCAAAATCATAGTCTGCGCAACTCTCATTTTTTTTCTCCTCTAACCAGAATATCCCAAAAGAGAATCTTCAAACGGTTTAAGCGTATATAACAACGCTAACATAGTTCTAAAAGCAATCAACCCCTGCGAGAGTAATTTTATCACCGGTTCTTAATGCTGGCGTGGGACAAAAAAAGGGGCAAACCGCCCAAAGTGGTGATTTGCCCCAAGCTCCCCATAAAACGGAAGTGTTTATTTCATAAAATCTTCACGGATGTATTTGACGATATCCCATATTTCTTTATCTTTTAACTTTTTATGGGCAACCATTGCCGGTTGGTTTTTCGAACCGTTCTTAATGATCCAGAACATCTGGCCAGCAGAAACTTTCTTCATCGTTGCTTTACAGGTAAAGTTTCGGGGAGCCTTAGGGGATTTAAATGCCGCACCTAGTTTTCCCGTGCCATCACCTTTTTTACCATGACACTGTGCACAAGCCAATGGTTTAGCAGTTTTCTGGAAAAGCTTTTTCCCATTGGCTTTATTGGCCTTTTTGGTTTTATCTTTTTTAAAATCTGAAGACGGGGCTTTTGCTGTCTTTCTTGGCTGTGGGCACTCGGCCTTCGCAGCATAAGCTGAACTAGCCATAGCCAAGGCGAAGATAACGGCAACAAACAAAACAAACTGCTTTTTCATTGAATCCTCTCCTCTTTTTAAAATTGTAAAACTACTAATTCTATAGAACCTGAAACTTTCAAAGAAACCCGCAAACCGAAAGGCCCTATACCCTAAACACTGTCACTTTTGTATTTAATAACGCCCGTAAGCGAAGAAGCATAAAACTCAAGTACCCCGAAAATCGGCACCCTATAATAATTCATTTGACCTGTCAAGGCAAACACCTGCTCGTTAGTAAGGCACGTTTGGACAAACCATACGGGTTAAAACCTATTTTCTGAGTATTCTTAACTGGCCAGATGCAATTTAATAAAAAAAATCTTGGCTTAAAAAAATTGATATTATTCAAATACTTATACAACCATCCCTTGTCCATTCTCTCATAAAACCCAGTTTTTTCTTGCCCAGCGTGACCCAGAAAGGTTAGGATGTAACCTCCTCAGTATACTAATTGGATTTTTTCTAGGTAGTATCAAACTCTGAGGATCGGTGATATTGACGTTTGCACCACCGGTACCTCGTCGGAAGATGGAAAAGGGACATCGACCCTAAGGATTCCATCGCTAAACTCCAAATTTGAAAAGAATGTTGATTGGTTGTAAAGGTGTACTGAGGCTTATTGGTGTGTAAACCTAATCATTTTATAGTCTAAACGACCTCTTCTATTTAGGAGGTAGCACAAAATGAATATAAAAAAATACTTCAGCCAACTAGTTGGTGGTAATAGGCATAATACTCCTGGCAACGGACAAAAGAAGGCTAAACCTATAAAATATTTGACTAAACTCGAGCAGGTTCCCCAACTGAGTTCTACCGAAAGAAGAGAGCTTGAGAAAGTCAACGAGCAGTTCATATTTAGATCGAATGAATATTATCAGTCACTTATCGATTGGAATGATCCAGACGACCCTATCCGTCGTATTGTTGTTCCGG
>SCKS01000034.1 GCA_004124465.1 Fidelibacterota bacterium | reverse complement strand
AGGAAGAAGAAACGGAAGAAAGGGCGAAAATATTCCAGCCGTTCCAAGTCAATTCAGAACTGATGGAGGCTGCTGGCGAAAAGGCCTACTTTCTCCATTGTCTTCCAGCACATCGAGGGGATGAGGTGACGGATGATGTGATTGACAGCCCTCAATCCATTGTATTTGATGAAGCTGAGAACAGGATGCATGTCCAGAAAGCGATCATGGTCACACTCATGGGGGCAACATAGCCCCAAGTCTTAAGGCTTGCCGCACTTTCCGGTATTTATTCACCGGCCTATTCTTTTTTCTCCTAACACCTCTATCTGCGCAGACCTACAGCAGGGATCAGTTTAACGCACGTGTCAAAGATGCCCTTGCCGCTGTAAAAGAAACGGAAAGTTCTTTCAAGAGTATAGACAGAGCTATAAAAAAACAGTTTCCCACGGGTTCGCAAAATTCGCCTATTTATCTTTATCTAAAAGAGCAATACACATCCTACGGCGATATTGTAAAAAGAACTAATACAGCTGAACCCTTATTCAAAAAATATGGTGCTGCTTTCGAAAAAATGTTTGGTGGTGTCTTCAAAAGAAAAGATAAGATCACGAATGAATATATTGAACTAATGGGACCGGGTTGGAAAGATGAGTTTGCTGAGACGAAACGGCTTGCCAATGAATTAGAGGCAATTCTGACTTCGATCCAGGAAGATTTTGCCAAAGTGCCTTCTTTGGATCAATTCCTGCGGGATATTCTAGACCGATCTGAAAAGGTTGCTGAGCTTCAAAAAGAGTTGGGAAAACAGGTGTCATCATTTTCCCGCGAAGTAGAACGTAACCGGAAGTCAACTCAAGCAGTTGAATCAGAGTTTAAAGATGTTTCAACCTGGCTAATAAAATACCCGTTTTCCAAAGAAGGAGACAAGATTCGAGAACAGCTTTTATCAATGCAATCAGAGTACACTGGTAATCAAACGACTCTAGAGAATATTCATAAGCAGATAAGACATTTTCTTTCCGGTGCTGCCAGCCCTGGTGAGGAAGGGACGGTTTGGGAATCTTTTGATGCAATCAACGATGAGCGTGTGAAACTTCTTTCAAGTCTCGAGGCATCACCGGCTACTCTCGAAGCTCAGCGGGAAAAGCTGGAGCAGGTGAGCCGTGGCATGGATGATTTCAGAAAAGAGGTGGCAGACGCTAGGGGTGATTTAGATAAGAAACTCCGTTCTTTTACTAAAGAAGTTAAGAAAAATCATCAGGCAGCGGAAAAAATTGAGGCTCGATTTTTAGATGTGTCTGCGGGGATTGAAACCTACCCAATTTTTTCAGAGGGTGATTTGGTTAGAAATCAACTGATGTCCATGCAAGATGAGTACAATAGCTATCAGGATTCTCTTCAGGCGACTCTCGCACATTTTGATCAATTTCTGGCAGGCAAAACAGAGCCGGAAGAAGGACAAACCGCCCGTCAAACTCTTGATTATATCCAAAATAGGCAGACAAAACTTGAGACGCGACTTGAAGCAAAACCTGAAGCTCTTGAACAACAACGAGAGAAACTGGATGATTTAAACAAACTTATTGCTGAGTTCAAGGATGTGCTTGAAGATATGGAGACAGGCATTGCCTCTCTTGATGTCAGCATTCGGGAAGAAGAAGCGGGACTTATGGAAGACAGTCTCCGTTATGTGTCGCTCATGGCCCGCATACCTGCCGGTTTTTCTGATGTTAACTCACCTTACCTTGAGTTAACGTCGTCATTTTCTGATATTGGTTTAAAATTGGATGCTTCGAGAAAGGCGTTGATTGACCTCAGGACAGCTCGGGAAGACCTCATCAGTCACGTCGCCACCATGGACGGTGTCAAAAAGAATGCTGCAAAATATGACCGTTTTAAACAACTCCAGAAAGACTTTGCCGAGGCGAACAAAACGGGCGTAAAACGTTTGAAAGAGCTGGATGAGGCTATCGAAGCGTACCGCCAGGTAATCCTCGATAATTTCTTGAACACGCCTGAATACTGGGCTCTTCTTTATGAAGTGGAGTTTAAATCTTCCCGAAAGGGTGATGTCTTGGCTGAGAACTACGGTTTTCTTTTGGACATGAACAGGTTTACAGCTGAGAAGTATCACGGCCACCTGGTTTCAGATTTTCAACTTAAGCTCGTTAAGAAAGGGAAAGTAAATCCCGCATTTGAGTTTACTTTTTCAGGGGAGTACAATTTTCCCATTGAGGGATTCAAAATTGTCAGTTCCGCTGGAACTGTTCTGATGGAATGTGTGAGAGATAGTGTTCCATCGAAAAGTGAGGACTTTAAAGATGAAGGTTTGGTGAGTTTTGAATGGAATGTTTCCGTTCCTGTCCCTACCCTTGCCCAGATCGTAGATGATCCTAATCACTCATTCAGAATACAGTTCGTCACCATCGGCAATAGGGTGAACCTAACCGGTTACACTACAAAAATGTACCGGGAATACAGAATCCCACAGGTAAGACTCGATAATTGGATAGAAATGGCCGAGCTTACTGAGCCCGTTTCTTAAATTTATTCCTTGGCTTTATAATCTCGCCAAGTCACCTCATTGGTGCGGTAGGATATCTTAGTTCCCTTCTGTTTTTCTACTAAAACGCGATATGTGCCCATCTGTCCCGGTTCCAGTGATGCATCGCTGATCACGCCTGTCGTAAACTTGGTGGTGGCACCGTCGACCATGGCTTCGCCAACACCCAAAGGATCTGTTGTGGAGTCCCATAGAAAAAAGGTGACTTTCACAAAATCTGCCCGTTTTTTTCCGATGTTTCTTACTCTTCCCAAGAATTCTTCGCGGTTGGGATACTCTATTTTTTCATAATCACCGACAAATTCTACTTTAGGACCAGGGAAATATTGCTCATCGTATTCAAGGATGTAATTCTGGTCTATCACTAGTTTTCCCAAGGTAGTTTCCATTATGATCACATCGAGGTTCTCAGCAAGTTTGTATCCAACAATGACAGTGCCGTTTTTTAAAGTAATTTTGTGTCGTAATACTGGAAGTTTCAAAATGTTCAGGACATCTTCGTCAAGTTCAGGGAGCCCTTTTTCAGCAAACTCGTAATAGCGGACCACACCTTTTAAAGAATCGATCTGGGTGCGAAAAAATGACATGCTTGTACCCAATGAAAAGAAAAGTGAGTCTGATTCACTTTTTTGGCTTGTGATGCTGTCAACGATACTTACTGAAAGATTTCCAATCTGATCCTTCAATGCCGCATCAGTCTGTCGAATGACCGTGCCCATAGAATCAGCGACTTGTGTCTGTGTGGTCCGTGTTGTATCAATTCTGGCACTCAGTTGATCTATACGTGATTTGCTTTCTTCCAGATCGGTGGTGAGTTTTTTCTCCCGATCAAGAAAAGAAACCATTTCCTGCTTGGCCGTACCATAATCAGCTACTGTCTGCCTCAACTCTTCCATCTCTTTCGTCATTTCCTCTACGCTTTTTACAACTTCGAAGAAAAGATCTACAGAATCGGACTCAAAGATAAACGTGCTTCCCGTTTCGAGACTATCTGGTGGTAACGGCAAGGCTGATTCAATTGTGCGGAGTTCTTCTACCAGAACGCGAGCATTTGATTCAATTGCACTTTTCTCAATTTCATCAATTACCTGATCAATAGCACTTCCGGAAACGGAGAGAGAATAACTGGCATATTTTGATTCTAGATTGTTTCGGCCTTTAGTTGTGGTTGCGTAAGATTTACTGTCCGTAGGTAGATAGCCGATGAATGCGTCCAAATCAAAAATTAGATCTTTGAAGGTGGTTTCTTCCTGAGACTGGAGACCGGTTATTTCGCTATTTTCACTTGTTGTAATCAGTTCATCAGACAAGGCTGTGATTGTGGCATCTACGCGGCTTTCAGACAGAGTGATAAGAGTGCCGATATTTTCCCGTGCCCGGTTGGCAGTGGGGAAAAACTCCAGTCGCTCCTGGGCTGATCCTCCGGCGGTGGGAACTTGAGCAGTGGTGGCTATCGGTTTAGGCGGTGAGGGGCGGGACTGGGGTGCCTGAGAACCGCCGCACCCCCAAATTAGGAGGGCGGTGGTGATAATGCAGATTCTGCAGATTAGTTTCATTTTTCCAACTTAGCCGCCTCCAGCGCTTTCTCCTGGGCGATAAGACCGGCGTCTCTGATCTCTGTCTTGTATGTATCATAGGCATCGAGCGAATGAGCCAGTTCAATGATATATGGATAATATTCGTAGCTTTCAGGGTCTTTCAACATAGGAAGAATTAATTTAAATGTTTCCGGATTTTTAAAATTGCCGAGATTCAGGATAGCCTTGATTCGGAGTGACCGGGGCATATTATCTTGCATGGCGATCTCAACAAGAGTCGGTTTTACTACTGGATCATTGAAGTTACCCAATGCATCCAAGAGTGTGCTGAGGAGGGAGTAGTATGATGCCTGCCCCTGGCTGTAGGTATCCAGCAGTGCGAGGATAAGACGCTCCTCCTTTACTTCTTTCATAGTGTGAATAGCAAAGTCCCGGATCTGAGCTTCCATAGAGGGATCGGTAAGCATCTCCACAAACATTTCCACAACCCTGGCATCATTCTTTCTTGCAGCGAGGATTTCCAGTGCACGGTTCCTTGCCTTTACATCCAGTGTCTCATCTTTCGCCAGGAAAATGAGTACAGGAATCACTTCATCCTCATCCATAGAAGACAAGGTGTTAGAAACCATGGTGGCGGTGCTGTAAAAAGCGGCGCGGCTCCGCTCATAAATGTCAATGAGCGCCAGAACCTTATTCTCGGGCTTCACATTTTTAAGGCTCTTGAAGGTGGCAGCTTGAATTTGTCTCAGTTTGTCATCGACGGCAAAGATTGATTCCATGAGGGCACCTGATGCTACAGGATCATCCTGGAATTGCGAAAGGACTCCCACACTTGTGACCATGAGTTCAATATTGAGTGCTTCGGCTTTTTTCACATATTCAGCGAGAGCATCTAGAGCAAGAGGGTGCTGTGTTTCTGCCATGGCACGGACAGCCGATTTCCGTACATCTAGCTGCTGTTCCTCATCTTGATAAATAGCGATGAGTTCTTCCAACGCACCCATGTCGCCTTCAATGTAGGAGACGCGAAGTTCTTCAACAGTCTGGGGAGAGGCAGTCTCAACATCACCCTTTTTCTTGAAACGGTTGATCAGATTCTTTGCCTGGGAACATCCTGTGGATGAAAGGCTCGTGAGCGCAATCAGCATCACGATAGCCCACCTTTTTAGTTTTGGGTCAATATTCAACTTTCTTACTCTCCCAACTTTTCAGGGACAGACTTTCTCCGTCAAAGAAACCGTAGGAATGGTACTTAATCCAGTCGCCGAGGATGAGAAACTGTCCGTTCTCCAGCCGGATATCCTTATGTTGATGGTAATGCCCAATAATGACATAATCAATATCATTTTTGCATTGTTCTTCAGAGTATTGTATCAGTTCTTCAACGATTTTTTCTTTCTGTTCCGCTGAATAGTGGTCATAGTCATCGTTTCTTGAAAAGTTTTTTGCGATGGCGTAACCAATGTCCGGATGAAGCCAACGATAGAGAAATACAAAAACCCGGTTGCGCAGCACACTCCGAAGTACCCGGTAACCCCGGTCCCAGGACAGTAAGCCGTCTCCGTGGCTTATCAGGAATCGTTTACCTTTTATGTCGAGGGTGGCTCCTTCCGGGTATACTTTATTGAAAAGTGTCTCATCTAGGAATTCCCGCCCCCAACAGTCGTGATTCCCCGGAATGAAATGCAGATCCACACCATTTAACTTTGCGTCATTAAGGGCAGTCAAAATATCGAAATACGCTTTTGGCATGACATGCTTGTATTCGAACCAGAAATCGAACAGATCACCCACGATAAAGAGCGTTCCGCCCGTCTTGGAGACGTACTGGACGAACTCAATCAGTCGTCCGCGCTTCTCGACCTCGTTAGCAGAATCGTTCAGATTCAGGTGAACATCTGATATGAAATACAACGGAAGCTTCATAGCACGGAAACTTAGTTTAAGGTTTCTCGTCAATCAAATAAAATGTGGGGAGGAATCTGTGCCGCCTCCCTTGACATAAGATATTTTTCTGCCTATGTTTTACCTTGTGTGTAGAGATTGGATTATAAGGAACTCACACTTTATGTATTGAGTAAGAAATAGAGAATGAAAAAAGTTAGTTTAATTATTCTTTTAATTTTTCTGCTGGCCGATTTTGCCACTGCTCAGATCTTTGGTCAGAACAAGGTCCAGTACAGGAAGTTCGACTGGGAATTTATTCAGTCACCTCATTTTGATATTTATTTCTACAAGGGAGGTCAGCCTCTGGCCGAGTTTACATCAGAAGCGGTAGAAAAAGCTTACTCTCAGGTCTCCAAATATCTTGACTGGGAACTCCGTAAGCGTGTTTCCATCATTATCTACAATTCCCACAATGACTTTCAACAGACTAACGTTACCATGCAGTACATGCCGGAGGGTGTTGGTGGTGTGACGGAGCTTTTTAAAAATAGGATCGTGATCCCTTTCGAAGGTTCCTACGATCAGTTTCGTCATGTGATCCACCATGAACTTGTCCACGCCATAATCAACGACTTGATCTATGGCGGCTCAGCACAAAGTATTGTCTCAAACAGAATACAACTGGTGATTCCACTCTGGATGAATGAAGGTCTTGCCGAATACCTTTCCAGTCAGTGGGATACTCAGGCGGATATGACAATGAGGGACGTGGCCGTACATGACAGGATTCCCGAGATTCAGGAACTGAACTATTATATGGCCTATAAGGGTGGGCAGTCCGTCTGGAAGTTTATCGTTGAGAAATATGGCTGGCAGAAAGTGGGTGAGATTTTTGCCCAATCCAAACGACGGCAGAATGTTCAGAGAGGATTTCAGAAGTCCATGGGGCTCGGTTTTGAGGATCTCACGGACCAATGGCACAAACATCTGAAAAAGGAATATTGGCCTGACGTGGCCGGCCGGGATGAGCTTGAAGACTACGCCCAGCAAATTACAGATCACAAAAAGCTTAACAACTATTTCAACATTTCTCCTGCTCTTTCTCCCGATGGTAGCCGCATTGCAATGATCAGCGACCGAAGTGGTTATTCAGATGTTATTTTGATTTCCGCGAATGATGGTGAATTGGTAAAGAAACTTGTAAAAGGAAACAGGACACCGGATTTTGAAGAGCTGAAGCTTTTGCAACCAGGAATATCTTGGTCTCCGGATGGGAAACGTATTGTTCTCGCTGCAAAGGCGGGCGGTTCTGATGCTCTGTTCCTTATTGAGGTGGATAGTGGGAAAAAGGAAAAAATCACATTTGAACTTGATGGTATTTTCACTGCTGCATGGAGTCCTGATGGAAAAAAAATCGCTTTTATTGGTAACAAGGGCGATGCAAGTGACCTTTATCTCTATAATCTTGAGAGCAAGGAACTGGAGAATCTGACCAATGATGTCTTTTCTGACTCGGAACCAACTTGGTCTCCTGATGGTCAGTACATTGCTTTCGTTTCGGACCGCGGTGAATCTCTCGAGACTCCCAATGATTATAATATGTTTCAACACGACTATGAGCAGACAGATCTTTATCTTATGGAATTTGAGAAGAGAACAATTAAGCGACTTACCGATACGTCTTTCAGTGAGAACTTTCCTGTTTTCGCCCATACGTCTAATGAGTTGGCTTACACATCAGACGCCAGCGGTGTATGGAACCTCTATATACTTGACCTGGACAAAGATGAATCCCGTGCTATCAGCAATGTCCTGACCGGCATCTTCCAGCTCAGCTTATCGAGTGATGACCAGATGTTGGTTTTCTCAGGCTATTCGGGAGTAGGTTGGGATATTTATTCTTTAAGCAATCCCCTTTCGCATGAAGCGATGGAGGTTAAACCTTCTAATTTCGTTCTGACGAGTACGGATGAGGACCCTCTTGATCTTGTAAAGGTTGAGAAAGACACTGTTGGGAATAAGATTGATCTTGGATGGGCAGATAATGCTTTTGCCAGGTGGATTTTTGCGCCGGAATATGCACACTATAATGACGGAATTTTTGATTCGACTACTGTGGAATCTATTGAGCCACTTGCCGTATCGAGTTCCCGAGATTCTGATGGTTCATTCCTTACCCAGGCTTATAAAACCCGCTTTACACTAGACCTTGTTAGCGGTCAAGCTATGTACAGCAATCTCTGGGGTGCAATGGGTACGACTGTTTTTGCGTTCAGTGATATCTTGGGAGATCACCGGGTTTATGTCGGTACCGAAATGGTGATGAATTTAGAGAACAGCGATTATTTTGTCCAGTACAGCTATTTGAAACCACGAAATGATCTGAATGTCGGTATTTCCCATACGTCAAACATCTTCGGTTCGCAATGGAACTTTCTGAGGCTAAGATATCTCAGTATGGATCTGTCTGTTTCAAGACCTATCAGCAGATTCCAGCGTTTCGGTTTTGGTCTAACAAATCATTTCGTTAACAGCAGGGAGTATGTTCTTGTAGCATACAACCAGTACTCTCTCGCCTTTGATGAATCACTACGCCTTTTGTCATATTCTCTGAGCTGGACTTATGACAACAGCCAGTGGGGTTTTACGAGTCCGTCGGACGGCTGGAGGACCAATGCAATGTTCACACAAAGTCTCGATCTCTTTGGATATCCCCTTGATTTCAAGACAGTTCTTTTTGATGCTCGCCGTTATTTCAGAGTTGGCAGACTCTACAGTTTTGCCTTTCGAGCCATGGGTGGATTTAGTTTAGGCGCGGATCCACAGAGATTCTTTCTTGGTGGCACGCAGAACTGGCTATTTGGTACTGGCTACACTGATGGTAAACGTGATCCTGCTCGGTGGAATGATGATGAGGATGCTGACATTTGGGATAGTGAAAACAGTAACTACCTTAAGGATCTGTATTTCTCGATTTTCGTTCTTCCCATTCGGGGCGCCCGGCTGGTGGAGAAAAACGGAACAAAGGTATTTTTGACAAATTATGAATTCAGATTTCCATTTGTGAATTATCTTGCACTCGGCTTCCCGCTAAGAATCATCCTCGGCAACATTCAGGGAGTTCTCTTTATTGATGCAGGTGCG
Source organism: Fidelibacterota bacterium (assembly GCA_004124465.1). GTDB lineage: Bacteria > Fidelibacterota > Marinisomatia > Marinisomatales > S15-B10 > UBA2125. Next base: position 5,323 of record SCKS01000034.1, on the reverse strand, counting down.
GCATGGGATGATAATTTCCAATTCCGATCTACCGATCCAGTCACGGGTCTCACCGATTTTGACGATTTTGTCGCCACCTATGGAGCGGGTTTGAGGCTGAATATCGGCTATACAATCATCCGATTCGATACCGCCAAGGACTATACCATGCACGGTAGTTCCGATTGGCAGTATTATATCTCCTTGGGTACTGATTTCTAGATCACATTTTTTGATCTAACTGTTACTGAATAACATCAAGAGCCTTCTTTGTGCTTGATTTTCCTCAGAGGAATTATCAACTTTATCCCGCTCAGTAATGGCTAAGGCCTCAATAAAAACCGTTTTTCTTTGCTCTGAATGTGGCAACGATTTCTCCAAGTGGCACGGCAAGTGTCCAGCCTGTAATGAATGGGGAACGCTGAAAGAGTACACACCGCCCGCTGGCGGCCAACGAGGAAAAGGGCGGGCGAATACTCCGCCCCTCCTATCTCTTGAAGACATCCTCACCAATGGAGATTCTGAACGTGCTACCACAGGCATCAGTGAACTGGACCGTGTTTTAGGCGGTGGTTTCCTCAGGGGGTCTGTGGTACTGCTGGGCGGCAATCCCGGGATCGGTAAATCGACACTGGCTTTGCAGGCTGCTGCTGCGGTGGGAGGTACAACGCTATATGTTTCGGCTGAAGAAAGTCAGGAACAGATTGCGTTGAGGGCGAAAAGGCTCGGCGCCTCGGGAGAAAAAGTCTCCATTACATCGGAAAATCGATGGGAGGGGATTGAAGAACAGATCAGTTTGCTGAAACCGGAATATTTCGTAATTGATTCCATTCAGACCATCTTCACAGAAAGAGGCGACGCACTTCCCGGTGCCATCAGTCAGGTGAGAGAGTGCGGACAGAAGATCCTTGATGTATGCAAGTCCCGAGGTACCACCGCAATCATTATCGGTCACGTCACCAAGGAAGGCGTTATTGCCGGACCGCGAATGCTGGAGCATATGGTGGATACAGTGCTTTACCTTGAGGGAGACACTCGTCACGACTATCGTCTACTCCGGGCGGAGAAGAATCGTTTCGGTTCTACCAATGAAGTTGGTGTTTTTGAAATGACTGGCGAAGGGATGAGAGAAGTAAAGAATCCGTCTGAAATGTTTTTGGCTGAGCGGCAATCTGATGCAGCCGGTTCGGCAGTTTTCCCCAGTATGGAAGGAACCAGACCAATTCTTGTGGAAATTCAGGCGTTGGCTTCCAATGCTAGTTTCGGAACGCCTCAGCGCAATGTTACCGGCTTCGATCTGAGGCGTCTTTCAATGCTTCTAGCAGTGCTGGAGAAACGATTGGGTGTAATAGTTGGAACGAGTGATGTTTTTGTGAATGTGGTGGGTGGCATGCGAATAGATGAGCCGGCGGCGGACCTGGCAGTCATTTCCGCTGTAGCATCCAGCAAGAAAGATCAAGCGGTGCCAGGTGATACCGTCCTTATGGGAGAAATTGGTCTTGCCGGAGAATTGAGATCCATTGCTGGCATGGATGGCAGGCTGAAAGAAGCAAAACGGCTTGGTTTCAAACAGGCCGTCGTTCCTCACAAAGGGGCGAAGAAAGTGCAAGGGCTCCATCTGACGACATGCCGAACCGTGTCAGAAGCCTTCAAAGCGATCTTCTGATTGAAACTCCACGGCATTTTTTCGGCGCTGGCTTTTTTACGGCAAATGAAATTTGGTTATAGTCGTTTGACAGCGGTTTTTCTGGCTTGCTTATTCTTTGGGTGCAATGAGCCGTGTTGGGAAGAGGATTCTGCCTGCAAGCTCGAGCCCGATCCGGGGCCTTGCGAGGCGGCAATTATTCAGTACTATTTTGATAAGCGATCCGGTGACTGCGAATTCTTCTATTGGGGTGGTTGTGATGGGGTTGCTCCGTTCGAAAGTATGGATGCATGTGAAGAGGCGTGTGTCTGCAACAGCGGGTGAAGTATGGGTTTTACAGTAGAATCAGAAGACACTGCTTCTTCAGCCCGCGTTGGTCACCTAGTGACTTCCCGGGGCGAGATACCAACGCCCGCTTTCATGCCTATCGGTACTTATGGTGCCGTTAAGACACTCTCACCAAGAGATCTGAAAGAGATAGGTGCTGATGTCATTCTGGGTAACACTTACCACCTCTATCTCCGTCCGGGGATGGACGTTATCAAAGATGCTGGAGGGCTCCACAAGTTCATGGCGTGGGAGAGCCCCATTCTTACCGACAGCGGTGGCTTCCAGATTTTCAGCCTGGCTGAGCTGAGGAAAATCAGCGACGACGGCGTCATATTCACGTCGATTCTTGACGGCAGTGAACATTTCTTGACGCCAGAACTTTCTATGGAGATTCAACTGACGCTGGGCACTGATATTATTATGGCATTTGATGAATGTCCGCCCGGCGGCTCAGATGACGCTACTCTAAGGGGAGCCGTCAAGAGAACGGAAAATTGGGCTGATCGTTGCTATAAATTCCTGCAGGGAAATAAAGGATTTGAAGAGTTGGGCCCTCATTTTTTTCCTATTGTTCAAGGCGGCGTGGACGAAGAGCTCAGAAAACAGAGTGCCGAAACTGTTCTTCCTTTTGCCCAAAGCGGAATTGCCATAGGCGGGCTGGCGGTAGGTGAGGAAAAAGAAGCAATGTTTGAAACGGTAGTGTTGATGAACAATATTTTACCAAGAGATAAGCTGAGGTACCTGATGGGTGTGGGAAAGCCGGAAGATATTATCAATGCTGTGTTAAGAGGTATTGATCTGTTTGACTGTGTCATTCCGACCCGGAACGCAAGGAATGGCCAGTTTTTTACCTGGGACGGGAAACTCAATATCCACAATAGCCAATTCAACAAAGACTTCTCTCCCATCAGTGAAAATTGCTCCTGTTATACTTGCGGAACATTCACCAGGGCCTATCTCCGGCATCTATTTAAACTGAATGACGTTCTTGCTCTTCACCTTGCTTCGCTCCATAATGTTACATTTTATATCGAACTAATGGACACTATCCGACAAAAGATTGAAAAAGGGACCTTTGCCCCATGGGCAAAAGATACACTCTTAGCAGTCTCTCCTTCAGATGACTGATATGGCAGTGACACATATTGACAGTTATCCTTATCGATTTGGCGAGGATAATCGTCCGCTCTACCTGCTGCTAAGGCGACAAATGAAGAAACGTTACGGGCACCTTTGGCAAGGCGTTGCGGGACAGATTGAAGAGGGAGAGACGGCAGTGCAGACGCTCCTGAGAGAGATTGGGGAGGAGACAGGACTTTGCCCGAAGCGTGTTTTTGTGGCTGATCATGTCACATCCTTCTACCAGAGTTACAACGACAGAATAAACAGTGTCCCTGTTTTCGGTGTGGAAGTGGACTCAGCCAAAGTTCGCCTTTCGGAAGAACATGAAGATTATCAGTGGCTTCCATTCGAGAAGGCGGTGAAGGTACTGACATGGAATGAGCAAAAAAAAGCGCTGTCAGTTGTCAACAGCATGCTCATGTCCAACGACGGCCGGATCGATTGGTCCGAAGTCGAGATCGATTAGTTTGAATTAGGGAGCTGTCACAAAGAATGACCTAACTCCTTCAGGACCTATCTGAGAAAGACCGGTCAATCCCGTATTAAACCAACCGTGTGCAAAGGCTTTTCTGTTGGCTTTTTTGTTGTTGAAATAACCTTTCATGACGTTGTGCCCACGCACCGCTATCTGTCCCGGTTCGCCGTTAGGTAACTCTTCTCCACTTTTATCAAGGATCGTCATCTCACAAAGGTGGAGAGGCGTTCCGATTGGGATCAAGTTTTCCGTGACTTTTTCACTGGCTTGGGAAAAACTGGCGAAACCCGTCAGCTCCGGCATGAAAAAACCGGTAGTAACTTGGGAATGATCTACCCTTGAAAAAGGTGTGTGAGGGACAACTATTTCATCCACTTCAAACCCTGGTGTCGGAGTGCAGGAAAATGCAGTGTGGACCGGTTCGCTTAAGTTGTCTGACGAACCATCTTTAGTGAACAAGATCCGGCAACCGGCGTAAAGGGCGGTCATTACTCCTCCACTGAGAGTCAAGAGCTCGCAGACCGGCTCAGGGCAAAGGAGGATATCATCATCGGTGAATTTGAATCTTTCGGCAATTGCCATACCGTTTACTATCAGGTTGTAATGGGAGAGGACAACTATAAGATTATTTCCGTTGTCTATCCTAAGACTGTCATCGGCAAGCTTTGATTTTTTGCCAACGGATGCTATGTCAGCTTCCCCATCCAGCGCGCTCTCAAATTCTGTTGGATCATTGGGGAAAATTGATGATGATATATTTCTTAGATCTACTGTTCCACCCACAGCCCAAACCCCGAAAATTTGTATCAGTACTGCCAGTGGTTCGTCCAAAGTGATGCCGACCGTGTCACCAAATTTAATTTTCTCCCGGCGCAGGTAGTTGGCGCATTGTGAAACTCGTTTGAAGAGAAAAGTGAAGGAAACTTCTTCCCGGCCGTTCCCATCCTCAATGATAAGAAAAGTTCTATCTCCGTAACGCCTGACCTGGGAATCGAGAAGTGATCGTATACTGGGGTAGGGGATCATAATCTCCGATGGCGGGACCCCTCGAATGGACTGTGCTGATTCTCTGTTAGCCTGAAGTTTTTCGTCCACCGTCAATCGGGGTGGACTTTTCGGACTATATCGAAAATCTCACTGATCTTGGTGTAGCTGTTCCCTGCCAGTCTGCCTAAGGGCTTGAGAGTATCGATATCAATTTTTCCATCTTGAAAAACATCATCATCAACGTGAAACATGACAATTGTACCAATAACCACGAAACCGGCACCGGCACCGCCATCACCAATTTCCACAATCTGGTTCAGCTTACACTCAAAGCTCACTTTTGATTCGGCCACGCGGGGCGCTTTCACTTTTTCAGATGGAACGGGGGTCAAGCCGGAAATTTCAAATTCATCTATATTAGGTGGATAATCGGTGGCACAAGCAACCATTTGTTCACCTATTTCCTCTGAGACAATGTTAATGGTGAATTCCTTCGTTTCTCTAATGTTATTAAGTGTATCCTTTGTTAAACCGTCATACGCCCGTCTGCCAGGTGCAAACATGACGGTCGGTGGGTTTGAGCAAACACCGTTAAAATAGGAGAAAGGTGCTAAATTATTTTGGCCGTTGTTAGATATGCTAGAAATGAAAGCTATGGGCCTTGGTACAATTGAGCCGATCATCAGTTTGTGATTCTCAGCAAAGGTTTGATTTTTTGGATCGATGATCATTCTTTTATTGCCGGAATAATTTTCCCTGTGCATTCCCCAAATCCTACACGATAA